>DKLL01000201.1 GCA_002455755.1 Acinetobacter sp. UBA6641 | reverse complement strand
TTCTGGAACAAAATAGTTTAACAGCACACAACCGAAAATGAGCAGGGCCGAGAATAAAACAGCAGGAATAGGCACACCTTGTTTATTTACATTTTTAAATACTTTAGGCGCATTGCCTTGCTGCGCCAGGCCGTAAAGCATCCGGCTATTGGCATACATACCGCTGTTATAAACAGATAGTGCAGCAGTTAGAATAATGAAATTAAGTAAATGTGCCGCCCAGCCAATACCAAGTTGACTGAAAATCATCACAAATGGACTTTTATCCAGACCACCTAAGTCAAGCTGATTCCACGGCACCAACGATAAAAGGATCGTGAGTGAGCCAATATAGAAAATCAGAATACGGAACACGACCTGGTTAATGGCTTTGGGAATCGTCTTTTCAGGGTCTTTGGCTTCTGCAGCTGCCATACCAATCAGTTCAATACCACCGAAGGCAAACATCAGGAAGGCCAGCATATAGAATAAGCCTTCAAAGCCATTCGGGAAGAAACCGCCATGTGACCAAAGATTGCTAAATGAAGAGGTAGAACCTGCATCTGCGGTCAGTAATAAATACAAACCGAAAACAATCATGGAAATAACAGCAGTCACTTTAACTATGGAAAGCCAGAATTCGGATTCGCCATAAAACTTCACATTGCCGAGATTGACCAGAGTAATGACAATAAAAAAGAACAGGACTGAAGCCCATGCAGGAATATGAGGCCACCAGTAATTAATATATTTAGCAACCGCGGTAAGCTCTGTCATGGCCACCAGAATATATAAGATCCAGTAATTCCAGCCCGCCAGGAAACCGGGGAATTTGCCCCAATATTTAAAGGCAAAATGGCTAAATGATCCTGCTACAGGCTCATGTACAATCATTTCACCGAGTTGGCGCATGATTAAAAAGGCGATTAAACCACCAATGGCGTATCCCAGAATGATGGAAGGACCAGCAGATTGGATGACCTGTGCGGAACCTAAGAATAAGCCTGTCCCAATTGCACCGCCCATGGCGATCAGTTGGATATGACGGTTCTTTAAGCCACGCTGAAGTTTAGAGGACTCGTTGTTCAAAGTATTCAGCCCGACAATGTGTAAGGAAAGGATTGAAAATGGATTGTAATGGATTGAAATGTATTAGCCTAGTACAGGCTAAACAGAGCGATTGTCAAAAAATAATCATATAAAAAATATTTTATATATTTCTATTTTAAATCAATAGATTAATTTTATTTTTAATTACATAAAATAAAATGATGTAAATGATAAAAAAAAGTTTTGGATTGGTTTTTTATACTTAAGTCAAGAAAGCATATATTGTATAAAAAAATCGCTATGATGCTTTTTAGCATTTTGCTGATGTTGTACAACAATGATAAATGAAAGGATAAAAGAGAAATGAGTTTTGCTCCCCAGATTAAAATTCCAGCAACCTATATGCGCGGTGGTACCAGTAAAGGTGTGTTCTTTAAACTGGATGACTTGCCGCAAGCTGCACAGCAGGCTGGAAAAGTGCGTGATCAGTTATTGCTGCGTGTGATTGGTAGTCCCGATCCATACGGCAAGCAGATTGATGGTATGGGGGGAGCAAGTTCAAGTACCAGTAAAACCGTGATTTTGGCCAAAAGTGCCCAGCCGGATCATGATGTCGATTATTTATTTGGCCAGGTTTCGATTGATCAGCCTTTTGTCGACTGGAGTGGCAACTGCGGAAACTTAACCGCAGCGGTCGGCTCATTTGCTATTTCCAATGGCTTGGTCAGTGCAGAACGTATTCCTGAAAATGGCATATGTACCGTCCGTATCTGGCAAGCCAATATCCAAAAAACCATTATTGCCCATGTACCGATCACCAATGGACAGGTGCAGGAAACCGGTGATTTTGAGCTGGATGGGGTGACTTTCCCGGCAGCAGAAGTTGCCATTGAATTTCTGGACCCGGCTGATGATGGTGAAGAAGGCGGTGCCATGTTCCCGACCGGGAATGTCGTGGATACCCTGGAAGTACCGGAAATCGGAACTTTCCAGGCGACCTTTATTAATGCCGGTATTCCGACCATCTTTTTAAATGCTGAAGATATTGGCTATGAAGGTACTGAATTACAGGATGCGATTAATGGCGATGCCCAAGCTCTGGTACGTTTTGAAACCATCCGCGCTTATGGTGCCAAACAGATGGGTCTGATTCAGGACATTTCCGAAGCGGAAAAGCGCCAGCATACCCCGAAAATTGCCTTTGTATCGAAACCTAAGACCTACACATCTTCAAGCGGTAAAGGCATTCAAGCCACTGATGTCGATTTGCTGGTCCGTGCCTTGTCCATGGGCAAACTGCATCATGCAATGATGGGAACGGCTGCAGTAGCGATCGGTACGGCTGCTGCGATTCCTGGAACTTTGGTCAATCTGGCAGCAGGTGGCGGAGTACGTGAAGCAGTAGGCTTCGGGCATCCATCTGGTACTTTAAGAGTTGGCGCACAAGCTGTTCAGGAAAATGGGCAGTGGGTAGTCAAAAAAGCGGTCATGAGCCGCAGTGCCCGAGTTCTGATGGAAGGTTGGGTCAGAATTCCAGAAGATAGCTTGAAATAGCAAACTAGATAGAGAAACTTGCGAGAAAGCAGTATCATGCTGCTTGTCATTGATCAATAAGTTAGCCTGGTTAAAGCTTAAACGATGATGACGGTTCAATTCTCATGTAGATGAGGAATCGCAAGTTCTCTGTCGAAGGTGACAAGAGCGTTGTATATTAGATTGGGGACATTTTTAATTTTCCCGATCTATTCCCAAAGCAAAATATTCGAGGCGAATGTGTCATCTTTAACTGACGTGCAAGCAAATGCATTAACTCAAGCACAGCAACGTATCCAACAAGATTTATTAACGGCATTAGAGGCATTTTCCATTCCGGAACCGCTGAAAGGTGCAGTACATCATGCTGTCATGCTTGGGGGCAAACGGGTACGTCCGGCATTGTGTTATGCAACCGCCGCGTTAAAACCGAATGCCAATTTTGCTGCAGTTCGCCGTGCAGCCGTCGCCATTGAAATGATTCACTGTTATTCCCTGGCCCATGATGATTTACCCTGCATGGATAATGATTCCTTGCGTCGTGGTCAACCGACCTGTCATGTGGCTTTTGGGGAAGATACGGCATTATTGGCAGGGGATATCTTGCAGTCGATGGCCTTTGAAATCTTGGGCAGTCGCCTGTTTGACCAGGGCCCGGCAGTTGCTCCGGCCATTGTTTTAAAACAGATGCAAATTCTGGCGACCGCCAGCTCGAAAATGGTCTGTGGTCAGGTGCTGGATTTGCAGGCTGAAGGCAAGCAGGTGAATCAGGATGCTTTGGAAAATATTCACCGTAATAAAACCGGTGCCCTGATTTCTGCGGCAGTGATGATGGCAGCCGTGACCGTGTTTGAAGGCACCGATCCTGCCATTCCAAAACTGCGTGAATATGCACAAGCGATTGGCTTGGCTTTTCAGGTCCAAGATGACATTCTGGATATTATTTCCGATACAGCAGTACTCGGAAAAACTGCGGGCAAGGATGAGCAGGTGAACAAATCGACCTATCCTGCACTCATGGGTCTGGAAAAAGCTCAAGCTTATGCCAAAGCGTTGCATGACCACGCCTTTAAGGCTTTGGAGATGTTTGCTGAAAATGCA
>DKLL01000107.1 GCA_002455755.1 Acinetobacter sp. UBA6641 | reverse complement strand
TTTAATTTCATTACTTTCTAATAATCATTTTTTGATTTATGAAAGAGGTTTAATGAATTAAGTTTTGAAATATAAGTGCAATGACGATTTAATTATTAGGATAAACTATTTAATGGATTGTTAAATTCCTTTAACTAATTTTTTCCGCATAAAATTACATGAATAATTGAAATTAGAATTGCATTAACTTTGACTAATTAACTCCTGGAATGAAAAAACTTAAAAATTACCAGTTGCTTAAATCTAGGCCTAGATGAGTTTTATTATTTAGCTTTAATTTTTGAATTAGCTTTAATGGAGAGGAAGGTAGATGAAGTTATGGTTAGGTATAGCTTTTTTAACTTATGTTCGCCTGAAGTTCATCATTTAATTAATGAGTAATTGATAATTATTTTAATAACTTATATATAAAATTGGAATTTTGTTGTGATCAGCTAATGAACTGACCTGATTATTATAAATTTAAGCCATGTACTCGAACTATTGGGCTTGTTTAATCCATTATTATTTTTTGTTTTTGAATCGATATTCACTTGGTGCTAGGTCAAACCAACGCTTAAACGCTCGTCTAAAATTAGAGCTGTCGTGATAGTTGAGCAGAGTCGCTATCGCATCGACAGACAAATCACTTTCAATCAAATATCGACTCGCTTGCTCCGACAAAATAGCATCTTTAATTTCCTTAAAACTTGTCCCATCCTGTGCCAGTTTACGTGCCAATGTACGTTTACTCATAAATAACGATGCCGCGATCTGCTCCTCACTCAGTTCGTGCAAAGAACTGGACAGCATCATTTTTTGAATATGATAAATATAGCTTTGTTTAATGGGTTGCAATTGTTGCAACATGCTTTCACATTGCCGCATCGCAAGCATATAACTGTCTTGATTGGCAGATGCATTGGAAATATGACACAAACTTAAAGGAAACTCAGCTGTAATTTCAGGGGCTGAAAAAGAATAACTTCCTGATAAATAGTTCGCATACGCTTGGCTATAGTCAGGTTCCTGATGTGTAAACGCAATTTTAGCTTCATGAATTGGGCGTCCTACAATGAATTCAGCACATTCAAATAAAATCACCGCACAGGTTTCAGCAAGGATCCGATGCACCTGTTCAGAAAGCTGAATATTAAAATACAAACAGATATTGACTGAATGTTCCGTGTATTCAAGGCTTAAACGGGCGAAACTAATCCGTGTGGGAATAAATTCCTTAAAGGCTTTGAGTGCCATCAATAAATTCGGACTACTATTCACCAAGAATCCCATGGCGCCATGGGTAGTGGGCGTCAGGCGTCTGCCGAGGCGTAAGCCAAAATCAGAATGTTCAGATAAAGCAAGGCTATTCTGTAAAATCTGTACCAACTGTCTTGCGGTCAGTAAAGTGTCATCTTGCAGTAATTGCCCAATGGTGAGCTGGGTAAATTGCAGCAACTGCGGCAATTCACGAATATTCAGTGCCAATTCCCGACCAATAAGCCGAGCATAATTAGAGGGAATATTGGCAATATCTACACTCTCATCTTTAAATGGATTATTGTTCATTTCGTACACGTTGAAATCCTGTCATCTGGATGAAGTGGGTTAAAGCGTATTTATTGTTTGACCTTGTTAATTTGTCTTGTAATGACCCTGTCTTGTCAAAAAATGACCTACTTCTGCTGTGTTTATAGCATTAGATTGTATTCATCCGAATAAAAACCGATGAATAGCCAAGCAATTCACCCTGTTAGGAGACCAGATATGGGAACAATTACTTTCGTTGAACACGATGGCACAGAACATTCAGCTGACTTAGAAGTAGGAAAATCACTGATGCAGATTGCCATTGAGCATGGTATTCCAAGCATTGATGCAGATTGTGGGGGGGAGTGCGCCTGCGGTACCTGTCATGTGATTTTAGATGCAAAATGGATTACTCAAGTCGGCACTGCACCAGCAAGTGAATTGCAAATGCTGGACCTTAATCCTGAAAAAACGGCTGCATCACGTTTGGCTTGCCAAGTCAAAGTGACAGATGACATGAATGGCATGCGTGTGCAACTGCCTGAATATCAAATGTAAAACTAAAAATTTTTTAGATAACAGCATAATCAGTTCACATCGATATAAAAAATAAAAATAGGAAAGAACAGTATGACTCAGTTTGAAGCAGTGTTAAATAAAGTCAAAAATGAAGCATCTAATCGACTATCGCCATTTATTCCGCTGGATATGCAAGTGAAAGCGGTGCATCTGTTTAAACGCACCAAACGATTTGTCACACAAACAGAATATTTCCCAGAGTTTGTTGAGAAACCAATCCCTGATGTTTCTAAAGTTGACTTACAAGATATTGATTTAAGCAATCCCTTTTTATTTAGGCAGCATCAGTGGAATGCATATTCGAAACGTTTGCGTGATGAATGCCCGGTGCATTATCAAGCCAACAGTCCTTTTGGCCCATTCTGGTCAGTCACCCATTATAAAGACATTGTGTTCGTGGATAAAAGCCATGAGCTATTCTCTGCGGAACCCTTGATTTTGATTGGTACAGCACCGATCGATGTAGAAACTTTTATTGCGATGGATCCACCAAAACATGATGAACGTCGTCAAGCCGTTCAAGGCGTGGTGGCGCCAAAAAATTTAAAAGAGATGGAATCCTTAATTCGTACTCGTACCGCAGAAGTGCTTGATAGCTTACCGATTGGGCAACCTTTCGATTGGGTGCACACCGTTTCAATTGAACTCACGGCACGGATGCTGGCCACCTTACTCGATTTCCCTTATGAAGATCGTTTAAAACTGGTGTATTGGTCAGATCTATTTTCATCTTCACCGCAAAGTACGGGTGGCGATAAGGACCTAGATGAATCCTTTATCGGTGTGGCAGATATGGCTAAAAACTTTGTTGCGCTGTGGCATGACAAAGCAGCACGTCTAACCGCAGGCGAAACCCCAAGTTTTGACCTGATCACCTTAATGCAAAGCAGTGATGCCACGTGTGATCTGATCAAACGTCCGATGGAGTACTTGGGTAATTTGGCACTGCTCATTGTTGGCGGCAATGACACCACCCGCAATTCAATGACCGGTGGTGTGCTTGCCTTGCATCAATTTCCTGAGCAATTTGCCAAGCTCAAAGAAAATCCAAGTCTAATCCCGAATATGGTCTCAGAAATCATTCGTTGGCAAACGCCATTGGCATACATGCGCCGTGTTGCGAAACAAGACGTGATGTTGAAGGGTCAATTTATCCGTAAAGGCGACAAAGTGGTGATGTGGTATGCCTCGGGGAACCTTGATGAGCGTGAGATTGATCGTCCCGAAGAATTCATCATTGATCGAAAAGATGCGCGTAATCATTTGTCCTTTGGTTTTGGTGTGCATCGCTGTATGGGCAATCGTTTGGCTGAAATGCAGCTGCGCATATTGTGGGAAGAGATTTTAAATCGTTTTGACCGTTTAGAAGTCGTAGATCAACCTGAAATTGTGCAGTCTAATTTTGTCCGTGGCTATTCAAAACTAATGGTGAAACTTACGGCAAAACCTAAACAATAATCGCGAGTTAAAATTAAAAAAGAGAGTATGTGATGCAAAACCTGAAAGCAGTGATCATTGGTGCAAGTCATGCGGCGGCACAGCTGAGTGTCAGTCTGCGTCAAGAAGGTTGGGAGGGTGATATTGTGATGATCGGTGATGAACCTCATTTACCCTATCATCGACCACCCTTATCCAAGACATTTTTATCTGGTGATAAAAGTATTCAGAATTTGCTCATCCGCCCCGCTGCATTTTATCAAAAGCAAAAAATTGAATTTATGCGTGGTCATGTGTTGTCGATAGACCGTGAACGGAAAATCTTGGATCTTGCGGATGGTTCACAGATTTATTATGACAAATTGGCAATTTGCACAGGTGCACGAGTGAGAAAACTCGATATAGAGGGGAGTGGACTTACCGGGGTTTGCTATGTCCGAAATGCAGCCGATATCGAAGCAATACAGCAGCTTATTAAAAGCGCCAAACATGCTGTCATGATTGGTGGAGGATATATTGGCTTAGAAACGGCCGCATCCCTGAGAAAACAGGGAATTAAAGTTTCATTGCTAGAAACTGCCCCGAGAATATTACAACGTGTGACTGCGCCAGCACTATCTGATTTTTATGCTCGAATTCATCAAGCGCAAGATGTGAATATTCATCATAATATGATGCTACAACGTATTATTGGTAAGACACAGGTAGAAGGGGTGTTATGTGCAGATGGCTCAATCATTCCGGCAGATCTTGTGATTATCGGTATTGGTGTACAGCCCAATGTCGAACTTGCGCAAGTTGCAGGGATTGAGGTCGACAATGGCATATTGATCGATGCCTATGGTCAAACCAATGATCCGAATATTGTGGCTGCTGGAGATTGTACAAGTTGTTTTAATCCCCATTATCAGCGCCAAATTCGTCTGGAGTCTGTCGCGAATGCCAATGAACAAGCCAAAGTCGCTGCAGCAACCTTATGCGGAAAATCTAAATCCTATGAAGATTTACCTTGGTTTTGGTCAGATCAGTATGATATTAAGCTGCAAATTATTGGCTTAAATCATGGCTACGATCAGTTGGTCATTCGAGGGGATCTTCAGAACAGCAAAAGCTTTTCAGCTTTTTATTTTAAAAATAAACAATTAATTGCTGCAGATTGTATTAATCGTCCTTTAGAATTTATGATCAGTAAAAAAATCATCCATGACAATATTCAGATTGATCCCGCTGCTTTTGCCGATGAATCGACTGATCTTAAGCAACTGACACAATAAGACCATAGAACAAGACATATTTTATTTATTTGGTTGGCAGTAAAATTCTTTTAAGTCTACTGGAAAGATCAATGAAACATGATGCTCATGTTTTGAAATATAAGATTCATACTTTTCCATTTAAAACTTTTATTTTTGCTCTTTTACCTTTTTTGCTTTAGGTGTTTTGATTGGACAGTTTGGGGATTTAATTCTTGTTATAATTTTACTTCAATATTTAGATAGACTAATTTCTAAAGCTCACGCATTTCGGCATAACGTATATTATGTTCATTAGGATACTCAGCATCATGAATATAATTTTGCAGATTCACGATGCTGAGCTGTGGCAACAACTTGGGTTGCGTAGGCCACAGTCTTCGATATCTTATTTAACTTATGTTTACCTAAAATCTAGTTTATAAATTATTTTTACAATATATTTATTAATTTCAATATTTTGAAGAAAAATAATAGAAATTTATAAAAAATTAGTTCATGAACTTATAGGATTTTTAAGAGCATTTATATGAATGACTAAGTACTGTGAAAAAAGAGAACTAGATGACGTTTAGATAAAATTTTCAATCAAATAATCTTATTGTTGTTATTTCTAGTCACATAGTCTATTTTTATTATATGAATTATTTTTCCTCACCCAAAAGACCACGTGGTCGACCAACCAAACACGGTTGTAACTATGCAGACACTAAAGAAGTTTTAATCCACCGAGGTATCGAGTTACTGACCGAACGTGGAATGAATGCTATGAGCTTGGACGATCTCATGAAATCAGTCCAAGTTCCTAAAGGGTCTTTCTACCATTATTTTGTAAATAAAGAGGCTTTTATTTTAGAAGTCTTAGATGCTTATGAACTTTATTTTGTGAAGCGATTAAATAAGTTTTTAAGTCAAACTGATCTTTCCCCACTAGAAAAGCTGCAAAATTTTGTAAAAGATGCGGGTGAAAAAATGCAAAAATATGATTTTAAACGAGGTTGTATTTTAGGTAACTTAGGACAAGAAGTGTCGTATTTGCCACAAGAAATCATTGCCCGAATCGAAAGTATCTTTAAGGTATGGGAGAACTTAGTTTCTGATTGCCTACATCAGTCAAATTCACAATATAGCCTAGCTGATTGCGATGAAGCTGCTTATCAGTTTTGGATTGGGTGGGAAGGTGCAGTTCTAAGAGCACGTTTGGTCAAATCAACAAGTCCCTTAGATGCATTTTATCGCTTGTTTAGTTTAGCTGTAAAACAACAAAATCACGTAAAAAGTTAATTAAAAAATAAATGCAGATGTCTGTATTTATTTTTTAATTAATTCTAGACAAGCAGTCTAATTAAATAGAGAGGAAGTTCTATGTACAAAGGTATTGTAATTACTAAAGATGAAGCTGGTTACACATCACAAATTACTGAGATTGCATCAAAGCCTTTACAAGAAGGAGAGGTTAGAGTCGAAGTCAAATATTCAACACTCAATTATAAAGATGCTTTAGCCATTACTGGGCGTTCACCAGTGGTGCGTAGTTTTCCTTTGACCCCAGGCATCGATTTTTCGGGTGTTGTGATTGAATCAAAACATCCAGCATGGAAAGAAAGAGATGAAGTTCTACTGAATGGTTGGGGAGTGGGTGAAAAGTATTCTGGAGGACTAGCCGAGCAAGTCACTGTTTCTGGTGATTGGCTCATACAAAAACCTTCCGCTTTTTCTTTTAAAGATACGATGGTTATTGGTACAGCAGGTTATACCGCAATGTTGTGTGTCATGGCTTTACAAAAACATGGTATTAAACCAAGTGATGGAAAAATTTTAGTGACAGGTGCAAATGGTGGAGTAGGTAGTATTGCCATTATTATTTTGAATCATCTTGGTTATGAGATTACAGCTTCAACTGGTCGACCTCAAGAGTCAGAATATTTAACCTATCTAGGTGCGAGTGAAATTATTGATCGTATTGAATTATCTTCCCCAGGAAAGCCATTAAACAAAGAAGTTTGGGCTGGCGTAATTGATACTGTTGGAAGCCATACTTTAGCCAATGCATGTGCTAGTACAAAATATCGTGGTGCAGTTGCTGCGTGTGGTTTGGCAGGCGGAATGGATTTTCCAGCAACAGTTGCTCCATTTATTCTAAGAGGGATTACCTTATATGGAATTGATAGCGTGATGGCACCAATCGAATTAAGAAAAGAAGCATGGGAACGTTTGGCTATAGAATTAGATCAAACAAAATTAGAAACAGTAACGACTGAAATTCAGTTAACAGATGCTTTAAATATTTCAAATGAAATTTTAGATGGAAAAATTCGAGGTAGAGTTGTTGTACAGATATAGTTCAACAAAATGAGTTGTGGGACTGTTCTAAATTTTGTGTAAGTACTTAATTTTCATTTATCCTACTGAGGATAATAAAAAGAGGTACTTCACATGGATGAAGCTACAATCAAAAGTATGGCAGCTGAATTAGCTAAAGGTTTAAAAACTCCTGAAGATTTAAACCAAATGACAGCCATATTTAAATGTATTAGTTTAGCAATGAATTGTTTTACGATTCAGTTCGATGATCNNCACAAAATAATTTACAGGCTCGTAAAAACATGAAAATACATTCTTTTGGTGCACACAATAACATTACTTTATCTAATAATTGTATTGAAGTTCGAGGTGCACGTGAGCATAACCTTAAGGATGTAGATGTTTCTATCCCAAGAAATGCACTTGTTGTTTTCTCAGGTGTATCGGGTTCAGGAAAATCATCACTTGCTTTTGGAACTATTTTTGCTGAAGCACAAAGAAGATATTTCGAATCTGTTGCACCTTATGCAAGACGCTTAATAGATCAGGCCGGAGTACCAGATGTTGATGCTATTGATGGTCTACCACCAGCAGTAGCATTGCAACAGCAACGTGGTGCAAGTAATACCCGTTCTTCTGTTGGAAGTGTAACAACTTTATCAANNCGTGCTGGTGCATATCCTGCCGATCAGCCAATGTTATATGCCGAGGACTTTTCACCGAACACTCCTCAAGGTGCTTGTCCTACCTGTCATGGTTTAGGTCACATTTATGAAGTTACAGAATCGACAATGGTTCCTGACCCAACACTCAGTATTCGTGAGAGAGCTATCGCATCATGGCCACCTGCTTGGCACGGGCAAAACTTACGCGATATCCTAGTAACCCTAGGGTATGATGTTGATCGACCATGGAAAGATTTACCGCAATCGGATCGAGATTGGATTTTATTTACTGAAGAAACCCCAACAGTTCCTGTCTATGCTGGTTTAAGCCCCGCTGAGACTCAATCTGCACTTAAACGTAAACTAGAACCCAGCTATATGGGCACTTTCACTGGTGCTCGTCGCTATGTCCTTCATACTTTTGCTAATACCCAAAGTACGTTGATGAAAAAACGTGTTTCACGTTTTATGGAAGGAAAAATATGCCCTTCCTGTCATGGTAAACGCCTTAAACCAGAAGCCTTATCTATTACCTTTGCAGGAGTAGATATTGGTGAGTTTATGCAACTTTCTTTGGATAAATTAACTTGCCTGCTTGAACCCATTGTTCTTGACAATTTCGACGCTCATGATGCTGGAGAAAAGACTTATAATAAAGTAACACAACTTGATAGATCTGAACGAGCAACATCAGGTAGAGCAGTGCATTCTGTATCTCCAGATGTAAGACGTACGTCAGCACTTTCAG
>DKLL01000242.1 GCA_002455755.1 Acinetobacter sp. UBA6641 | reverse complement strand
AAATGTCAACACACCCTAATTAACAGATATAAAAAAACCGCCATGATGGCGGTTTTTTTAAAGCCCGATGTTTATTTGGCTTTACGTTCTTTTTCTACCAGGTAGCTGATGACTTGAGTCACTTTGGCATCTTCACCTTGCACCACATATTTACCATTCACCACCACCGCTGGCACACCACTGAGTTGATACTGCTGTGCCAACTGCTTGGCTTGTGCCACTTTTGAGGTAATCGCAAATGAATTAAACATACTGTTAAATTTGGCTTCAGGCACACCATATTTTACAAAGAACTTGGCTTGTGAGTTTTGATCAAAAATCTGCTGGCCATTGGCATGAATGGCATGGAATAAAGGCAAGTGAGTTTTCTTGCGCACGCCTAATGCTTCAGACACATAATAGCCACGTGCGCCTTGTTCCCAAACCGGATTCATTGCCGCTGGGGTACGCACAAAGTTAACATCTTTAGGAATTTTTCTGAGCCAGGCCTGCATATGCGGCTCTAATCGGTAGCAGTGCGGGCAGCCGTACCAGAAGAATTCACGCACTTCAATTTTTCCAGGTACCTGAACTTTACCTGGGTTAGCCACCACGGTGTAATCTTTACCCGCTACAAAATTTGCTGCCATGGTACTGCCTGACAAGGCGAAAATAGCCGTCGCTACGCTACCTAAAAGAAATTTTTTCATTGACCTTATTGTCCTCTAAATCATTATGCTTAATTTATGCGATCACTATAAATCAATTATGCCGAATTCGTTTTCATTCTGTGAACTTTTTTACGGCATTTATCGCTTTTTTTAGAATAAACGCTACACTAAGCCCCTATAACTTTTTTTAAATTATAACGACTTGATTGAGGTGATACCGATGTCGCAATTGAATGTTGATCCACAAGAAATTGCCAAATTTGAAGCATTCGCTGCCATATGGTGGGATCAGCATTCTGAATTCCGCCCCTTGCATATGATCAATCCGCTACGTTTAAACTGGATTGATGAACATACAGGTGGTTTAAGCGGTAAAAAAGTGCTCGATGTCGGTTGCGGTGGCGGCATTTTGTCGGAAAGCATGGCGCGTCGTGGGGCCAATGTTTTGGGTATCGATATGGGTCTCGCACCTTTGAATGTGGCGCGAATTCATGCCGAACAGGAAGGCGTACAGAATATTGAATATCGCCAGATTCCAGTAGAAGAACTCGCCAAAGAACAGGCCGGGCAATACGATGTGGTGACCTGTATGGAAATGCTGGAGCATGTGCCTGATCCGGCATCGATTATTCAGGCCTGCCAAACCCTGGTCAAACCGGGCGGTCATGTGTTTTTCTCGACCATTAACCGTAATCCAAAATCTTATTTATTTGCCATTATTGGTGCGGAATATGTCCTGCGTATGCTGGCCAAAGGCACCCATGATTACAGCAAGTTTATTAAACCTTCCGAGCTGGCACACGACATCCGTGCGGCAAATCTGAAACTCAAAGACATGACCGGCCTGCATTACAATCCGCTGACCAAACGTTACTGGCTGGCACCGAATGTCGATGTGAACTATATGGTGTATACGGTAAAAGAAGGTGCTTAATGAAAGCTGTACTGTTTGACCTGGATGGAACGCTAAGTGACACTGCGGCTGACTTCATTCGCATTATTCAGGATATGTGCCGCGATAAACAATGTGAAATCGTGGCGGCGGATCTCATTCCNNGATAAACAATGTGAAATCGTAGCAGCGGATTTAATTCGTGCCCAGGTGTCTGAAGGCGCACGCGCCATGGTAAAACTGGTCTATCCGGAACTGGATGTGGAAGACCCGGTATTCCTTGCCCATCGGCAGCGTTTTTTGGACGTGTATGGGGAAGATATTGCGGTAGAGACCGATCTGTTCGAAGGCATGTATCCTTTGCTGGAACAACTGGAAAGTCAGGATATTCCCTGGGGGATTGTCACCAACAAGCCACGCTGGCTCAGTGAATCCTTGCTGAAAGCACTCAATCTGACCGAGCGCTGTGCGGTTCTGGTTTGCCCGGAAGATGTCAGCAACACCAAGCCCAACCCGGAACCGATGTATCTGGCGGCCAAGCAAATTGATGTTAAACCGGAAGACTGTATTTACGTCGGTGACCATCCGCGTGATATTGATGCCGGCCGTAATGCCCATATGTACACCATTCTGGCGGGCTATGGTTATTTACCATTGCAGCACAAAGATGACTTAACAGCCTGGCAGGCTGATTGTATAGTGAATAGTGTTGCAGAATTACATCAAGTCATTAATCAATTAGTCGGCGTAAAACAAGACAAAAATTTTCTTATTTCATAAAGACATATAAATACGATAAACGAGGAGGTAGCTAATGAAATATTCAGAATATCAACCTCGCCCCGATCTGTTAAAAGATCGCATTATCCTGATTACAGGTGCGGGCGATGGTATTGGTCGTGCTGCTGCAATAAGCTATGCCCTGCATGGTGCCACTGTAGTGCTGCATGGACGTACCCTAAACAAGCTTGAAGTCATTTATGATGAAATCGAAAGCCTGGGGGCGCCACAACCGGCTATTCTGCCTTTGCAACTCTCCAGCGCTTCTCCTCGAGACTATGAGTTACTGGTCGATACTTTAGAACAACAATTTGGCCGCCTGGACGGTATTTTGCATAATGCCGGAATTCTGGGGGAACGTACTGAACTTGCTCATTACCCGGTAGATGTCTGGGATGATGTGATGGCGGTGAATTTGCGTGCGCCTTTTATTTTGACCCAGGAACTGCTGCCCTTGCTTGCAAAATCTGAACATGCTTCTGTAGTCTTTGCCAGTTCCGGTGTCGGTCGTGAAGCACGCGAACGTTGGGGAGCCTATTCGGTCTCCAAAATCGCCATTGAAGCGGTCAATCAGATTTTTGCCAAAGAAAATGTCTATCCCAACGTGCGCTTCAATTGCATCAATCCAGGTGCTACCCGTACTGCCATGCGTGCCAAGGCTTATCCTGAGGAAGATCCAAAAACCTTGCCAACACCGGAAAGCATTATGCCGGCTTACCTGTATTTAATGGGTGATGACAGCCTGCATCTGAATGGTCAAAGCATTGATGCCCAAGACTGATCTGTAAAGATGAAAAGGGAGTGAATACTCTCTGCTGTTCCATAATTTAATTTCAGTAAACTTTGGATTGACGAAGGTGGCAGGGATGCCACACGTTACCCATTCCTTGCGCTGCGTTTTAAAGCAGTGCTTAAAACTGGCTCAGGATATTCTGTGTAGGTAACAAAGGCTTTTCTTGCGAACTCAGGATATATTGCGAGTTCTCATTTTGGTCTGTCAAAAGTAAGACATCGCCTACACAAGTACATTTCGATTCTATTGGAAATTTATGGCTGTGAAACACTTTAACTTATCTATGAAATTTTAAGCTTTCTCATCAGNNAAAGAATTAAAGAATTAAAGAAAATAACGACTATTGGATTAATAAACGAATGTTTAAAACAGACTTCATAAAAATTCATCTATGATTCTAATTCGAAATTAACCATTTTCAGCAAAATAAAAAACCTTAACAGAACTATGGGACAGTACTCAGTGAATACCGCTCCTTTTTTATTACAGATGCAAACTGATTAAAAAACTTAAAAGCAGATTTTGAGGGTTCCAAATATTAAATCGGATTTTCAAATAAAATTTACAAAAATATTTGTTTTTATAAATAACAACAATGCCGCTATGCTGAACAGCATGAAAAAACCTTCAACCTGAGGAAGTGCAACATGACAGACCAAAAACATAAAATTGAAACAATCCGTATCATCGAAAAGTTACAACTTTCGAATGTCTTAATACGTGGTTTGGAGGATGCCAAACAGGCTGAAGCCATTGCAGAGGCAGTCAGCTCACTACAAGGTCTGGTTGAACAATGGAACTAAACATAAAACTGTACTGAACCATCGAGCCAAATCCGCTGTTCAGGCAGCTTGTTAGAACAATTTTGAATCAATAACAATCATATCAAAAATTTGATACAAAGTTTTCTTCAACAAAAAATTTTTTAGTATTTAATAGCGCTATAAAATTGTTGAAGATTTTTAAATCATGAGATTATTTTAAATAATATCCTTATTATCTCTGCATTTTTTAAGAAATGCGTGATTTGTCTTCACAGTTTCTCTGCAATTTTTTCGTACATTAGCATCAATGAAATTAATACTTTTTATGAGGGTTCAACATGAAAAAGATTTTGACAATTTTGGCAATTTCTTTCAGTGCATTGATGGCAAACACTGCCACGATTGCCGGACCTCATGAAAAAAACAATAATCATCGTGGCTGGGATCAATCCGATCAGCCAAAATTTAACCGTGGTCGCGATTTTCGTGAAGATGATAATCATGATGATGACATGCAGGACAAACGCCGTATGCGTGAAGAACGTGGATTCAAGCGTCTGCAACAACATAAATGGCAACCCGGTTATGTAATGCCGCAGCATTATCGCGGCAATGGTTACAAGGTCGACTATAAAAGCCATGACCTGCCTAAACCGTCGCGTAATCAGCAATGGTACAAAATTAACAATGACTATATTCTAGTAGATACGGATAGCAATAATATTGTGCGTATTCAAGGTTTCTAAACTCCGCTTTTAATTCTCCACGCCCAAACTTTAGTTTGGGCTTTTTTATTTTTTTAACACTGATCCTGTCTTTACGGTTCTGTATCTATCTGGTTTCTGGAGCTTTTACCCTCTTCTTTTTTTCTCCATCAATTTCACAATTCACCTATATAGCTCTCATTTTTTATCTCTAATTTTTGGTTAATTTTGTCTTATCAAAAACATCTTTAAAATGATCTAGGGTGAAAGTAATGAAAAAAGTTCTGACTACAATCGCGCTTTCTTTATCTGCATTGATGGCAACTTCAGCAATGGCCGCACCGGACCATCGTTATGATGATCATCGTTATAACCATGTACCATCGCATCAGGATAAACGTTGGGATAATAATAACCGTTACAACCATAACCGCTATGACCACAACCGTTATGACAATAAAAAGGTAAACCCAAGCCGTGACTGGCGTGCAGGCCAAAATTTCCCGCACGTATTCAGCTCATCCAGCTATAAAGTCAGCGACCGTGAAGCACGTCGCTTACCGAATACCAATCGTTATCAACAGTGGTATAAAGTCAACGGCGACTATGTATTGGTAAACGAACGTACCGATCGTATTGTACGCATTATCAACTAAAACCGGCGTAAGTTTCTGATTCCCTAAAAAACACCTGAACTCCATTCAGGTGTTTTTTTATTTTTTAGCTTCCCCCACGTCATTTTTTGATTAGAATCAAAGCAGGAAATAGTTTTTAATTTTGAGATAGGTATGCCAACGAATTTATCGGAAACATCACAAAGCACGAATTTGCAGTATGTGCATTGGTTTCGACATTCTGCGCCCTATATCAATGCCCACCGCAATAAAACCTTTGTCATCATGTTTGATGGTGAGGCGGTACAACATGAAAATTTCCAGCATATTATTCATGACATTGCCCTGCTGCATTCTTTAGGCATTCGTCTGATTCTGGTGCATGGCGCGCGTTCGCAAATCAACCAGAACCTGAAAGCCAGCGGCATTCAAACCCCTTTTCATAACCACCGCCGGATTACTACACGTGAATCCTTGAGCTGCGTGATGAATGCGGTGGGTTCGATTCGCCTGCAAATTGAAGCGCTGCTTTCCATGGGTCTGGCCAACTCACCCATGTACGGCGCCCGTATTGATGTGATCTCGGGCAATTTCGTCACCGCCAAACCCTATGGCATTCGAGACGGTATTGATTTTCAGCTGACCGGTGAGGTACGCACCGTCGATACCGATGCCATTCAAAGACATCTGAAAAATCATAATATTGTCTTGCTTGGTCCAACCGGTTATTCCAATACCGGTGAAGTGTTTAACCTGGTCGCGGAAGAAGTCGCGACCAATACCGCCATTCTGCTAAAAGCCGACAAGCTGATATTTTTGGGTAAGCAACAGGGCCTAGTGAACGAGTTTGGACAATTGCAGCGTGAAATTGCCCCACATCAGCTGGATCAGCAGATCTTGCAATATCAGGACTCTAACCCCGATATTGCCTTGCAATTACGCGGTGCCAAAAATGCCTCTCTTAAAGGGGTGCATCGTGTACATCTGATTTCTTATACTTACGATGGCGCCTTACTGGAAGAACTGTTCACCCGTGACGGTTCAGGGACCATGATGACCGATGCACATTACGAAGATGTGCGTACTGCTACCATTCAGGATGTCGGTGGTTTAATGAATCTGCTGCGTCCACTGGAAGCTGAAGGCATTCTGGTCTATCGCTCACGTGAACGATTGGAAAGTGAAATTGAGCAGTTTTCCGTGATTGAACGCGATGGCATGATTTTGGCCTGTGCCGCGCTGTATCCAATTCCAGCGTCAGCCAATGAAATTAAATCCGCCGAGATTGCCTGTGTCGCGGTGGATCCCACCTACCGCAAATCCAATCGTGGTAGCCAGATTCTGCATTATCTGGAAGACAAAGCCAAAAGTCTGGGCATTCAGCAACTGTTTGTACTGACCACACGTACTGCGCACTGGTTTGTCGAGCACGGTTTTGAACCTGCCAGTGTGGATGACCTGCCCAATGCACGACAGGCACTCTATAACTATCAACGTAATTCCCTGGTGTTTAAAAAGTCACTTTAAAGTGTAATGCCACTCAGTTAAGAAATTGACTAGCATTTTCTGTTTTAAATTCATGACTGTAGTTGATATGTGGAAAAGTCATCCGCAACTGTTTGAGGNNTCCTTAACTGATCAGCATTAACTCTAAAAGTGGCTTTTTTTATGCCTGCTATAGCTTTATTTTTTATATCTTTATGATGAACACCTCAAAATTCGTCCTGATTTGTTTATGGCGTTTTTGCATATCCTTATCCATGCTTAAGATTTAGAATTTAAGTTATTTAATATCAATAATTTAATTAGTTAAAACCAGCTATTAAATTGCCCTGATAAATCACATTTCTGCATAAGTTTTTCTTTTTTTTATTTATCTTTTTTCCTCATTAGAAATTTATCTTTTCTTATTTTTTTCGAAAAAGAAAAGGCTTTAGCGTATGTGTTCAATATTCAACACTTCATTATTGCGGAGCACACGTTCATGAGCGCCATTCAAGCAAAATTCTGGGCGAAACCATTGGTCCTTTCTTCAGTAGTTGCTGGCGCAATGATGATGTCTGGTTGCGGAAAAAAAGAAGCTGAAACCGTGACTTTAAATATTGGTTTTCAAAAATATGGCTTGCTACCGATTATTAAAGAACGCGGTATTTTAGAAACCGCCTTGAAAGATCAAGGCGTCAATGTGAAATGGGTGGAATTCCCTGCCGGTCCGCAACTACTTGAGGGCTTAAATGTCGGTAGTGTGTCTTTGGGTGAAGCAGGTGAAGCGCCGCCTATTTTCGCGCAGGCTGCCAATTCAAATCTGGTGTATATCGCCAACCAGCCGGAAGCGCCTAAAGCTGAAGCCTTGATTGTGCAAAAAGATTCAGCCATTCAAAACATCCAGGATTTAAAAGGCAAACGTGTTGTGCTGAATAAAGGCTCGAATGTTCATTATCTACTGTTAAAAGTGTTACAAGCCAACAAGCTGACTCTGGATGACATCCAGGTGGTGTACTTGCCGCCTTCCGATGCACGTGCCGCATTTGAACGTGGTGCGGTCGATGCCTGGGTGATTTGGGACCCGTTCTTTGCAGCTGCCGAACAGCAGATTGGTGCCCGCGTCATTGCCACAGGTGAAAACTTGGTCAGTAACCATCAGTTCTATCTGGCTGACCGCAAATTTGCCGAGCAGCATCCGGATGTGCTGAAAGCGGTGGTGAACGAACTCAACACCACCACCCAATGGGTATCCCAGCATCAGGATGAAGCAGCCAAGCTGCTGGAAAAACCCACAGGCCTGTCTAAAGACATCCTGAAAACCTCGATTTCCCGCATGGGCTTTGGAGTACAACCCATTTCTAATGAGGTGGTGCAAAAGCAGCAATATGTTGCCGATGCCTTTTATCAGCAGAAACTGATTCCAAACAAACTCAATATTCAATCCGCGATTTTAGCCAAGTAAACCATAAATAAAACTTAGGGGATTTAACATGACTCAGCATCAGCNNGTTGCTTGCGCGATGTTGGGTTCAAGTGCGGCTTGGGCTGTTGATCCTTCGGTAAAACAGCTGCGTGTGGGCTATCAGAAAGCTTCTGTCAATTTAGTCATTGCACAGCAACAAAAGCTGTTTGAACAGGAATTTCCTAACGCAAAAATTACTTGGAATGAATTTCCTGGCGGTCCGCAAATTTTAGAAGCGCTGGCGGTCGGTTCGATTGATATCGGTGCGACTGGCGATACACCGCCTGTGTACGCTCAGGCAGGCAACAAGCCACTGCATTATTTTGCTTATGAAACGGCAAAACCTTTGGCTTCTGCCATTTTGGTGCCAAGCAATTCCAGAATTACCCAGCTCAGTCAATTGAAGGGTAAACGTATTGGAGTTCACCGCGGTTCAAGCTCACATTATCTATTGGTGCAGGCAGTACGCAAAGCCGGTTTGCAATGGACAGATGTTCAACCGATCTGGCTCAGTCCGGCTGATGCCCGTGCGGCTTTCCAGAAAGGTGCGATCGATGCCTGGGCCATTTGGGATCCGTACTATGCTGCGGCACAACTGGAAGATAAGGCCAGGGTGCTGACCACAGGGAAAGGCTTAAGTCCAAATTACACCTTCTATCTGGCTTCAAATGATTTAGTTGAAAATCATCCGCAGGCTCTCAAAGGCATTATCAGGCAAGTAAACCTTGCAGATAAATGGGTTCAAAGCCACAAGGCTGCGACTGCAAGTCTCTTCGCGCAAAGCACAGGCCTGAAACCGGTGGTCACCCAGACATTTATCCAGCGTCGTCCGAACCCGTCTGGTGCAGCTCTGCTCACAAAAAAAGTGATTGCCGATCAGCAAGAACTGGCCAACCGTTTTAGCGAACTCAAGATCATTCCGAAATCTATCAATATTCAGCAAGCCGTTTGGGCAGGCAAATAATCTAAGGATCAATGCAATGAAAATTTTCTGGTTTATTCCTACGCATGGTGACAGTCGCTATTTAGGTACAAGTAAAGGCGCACGCCAAGTTGACCATGCATACATGAAACAGATTGCTGTCGCGGTAGATAACCTGGGTTATGAAGGCGTACTGATTCCCACCGGACGTTCCTGTGAAGATCCATGGATTACCGCAGCCAGCCTGATTGATGCGACCAAAAACCTAAAATTCCTGGTGGCATTACGTCCAGGCGTGACCACGCCGGCACTGGCTGCACGTATGGCAGCAACCTTTGACCGTTTATCGAATGGCCGTGTTCTGCTGAACCTGGTCACCGGTGGCGATGAACAAGAGCTCAAAGGTGACGGTGTATATGAAGATCATGCGACGCGCTATAAAACCGCAGCTGAATACACCACCATCTGGCGTGAGATTTTAAAACGTTCACATACTGGTGAAAGTTTCACTTTCTACGGTGAACACTTAAGTGTCGATGACGCAAAACTGCTTTATCCACCGGTACAGCAGCCTTACCCGCCACTTTGGTTTGGCGGTTCTTCCGATGCAGCAGTGGAACTGGCCACCGACCAGGTCGACACTTACCTGACTTGGGGTGAGCCACCAGCCGCAGTAAAAGAAAAAATTGAAAATGTCAGAGTCAAAGCTGCCGCCAAAGGCCGTAGTTTAAGTTACGGTATCCGTTTACACGTGATTGTGCGTGAAACCAATGCACAGGCATGGGCTGCTGCTGAAGAGCTGATTCAATATGTGGATGATGCCACCATTGCGGCTGCACAACAAAAATTCAAGCAGATGGATTCGGTCGGTCAGCGCCGTATGGCAGAACTGCACAACGGTGACCGCACTAAACTTGAAGTATCTCCAAACCTTTGGGCAGGGGTAGGCCTGGTTCGTGGCGGTGCCGGTACAGCACTGGTGGGTGACCCTGAAACTGTTGCTGCACGCATTCAGGAATATGCCGATTTAGGCATTGATACCTTCATTTTCTCAGGCTATCCGCATCTGGAAGAGTCCATCCGTTTTGCCGAACTGGTATTCCCGTTACTGCCTTTAGAAACCCGCAAAAAGCTGGCTCAACCGAACTTGACCGGTCCTTTTGGCGAAATTGTGGCAAATAACTACGTTGCAGACGAGGCCAAGAAGGAAGTGAAACATCAGGAGCCGGCTTAATGAGCAAAACGATTTCTGCTGAAAGCTTGGCTAAAACCAAGGTTTCACGTGGAACACCATTTGGGCAGCGTTTGCTGCCCTGGCTGTTCCCGATTGCCCTGATTCTGGTCTGGCAGATTGCCTCCGCTACCGGGCTGTTGGAAAGCCGTATTTTACCTGCACCGACGGCGGTCGTAGCTGCATTCTGGCAGCTGCTGGTCAGTGGTGAACTCTGGCAACACGTCAAGGTGAGTGCAGGACGTGCCCTGCTCGGCTTATTGGTCGGTGGTGGTTTAGGTTTGCTGCTCGGCCTGCTTAATGGTTCTTCTAAAACCGCGTCAACCCTGCTGGATACTACCTTACAGATGATCCGTAGTATCCCGGCTGTGGCCTTAATCCCGCT
>DKLL01000243.1:1957-14728 GCA_002455755.1 Acinetobacter sp. UBA6641 | reverse complement strand
GTAAATTCAATATCTTCATCAGAATGCGCAGCTGAAATAAAGCCTGCTTCGAATGCAGAAGGTGCAAGGTTTACACCACGTTCCAACATACCGTGGAAGAACTTACGGAACGCATCCACATCGCATTTCAGCATGGAATCGAAGCTGGTAATGTCTTCCTGATCGGTAAAGTACAAACCAAACATACCGCCTACTTGTTGNNACTTGTTGAGTCTTGAATGGAATGCCTGCTTCATCCGCAGCAGCTTGTAAACCGGCAAGCAATTTTTCGAGTTGCGCGGTTAATTTTTCATAAAAACCTTCGGCACGAAGATGCTTAAACATCTCAATTCCCGCACGCATCGCGAACGGATTACCTGACAATGTGCCTGCTTGATATACTTTACCCAGTGGCGCAATGCACTCCATCACTTCACGTTTACCACCAAAAGCACCGACCGGCAGACCTGCACCGATGATTTTACCCAAGGTGGTTAAATCAGGTGTTACGCCATAATGTGCTTGCGCGCCACCAAGACCGACACGGAAACCTGTCATCACTTCATCAATGATGAATACTGAACCGTGCTCATCACAGACATCACGAATGGCTTGCAGAAAACCATCAATCGGTTTCACCAGGTTCATGTTGCCCGCTACGGGTTCTACAATTACCCCTGCAATTTCATGACCAAATTTCGCAAAGCATTCTTTTAAAGTCGCGATGTCATTGTATGGCAAACTTAAAGTATGTTTGGCAAAGTCGGCAGGAACACCCGCAGAAGTCGCTTCACCTTCACCACTGGTCAACATACCTGAACCGGCTTTAACTAAAAGCGAGTCTGAGTGACCGTGGTAACAGCCTTCAAATTTCACGATCTTGTCACGACCGGTATAACCACGTGCTAAACGAATCGCTGTCATGGTCGCTTCAGTGCCTGAGTTGGTCATACGAACCAGTTCAATCGATGGCATGATCTCGCAAATAATGTCTGCCAAAGTCGTTTCATGCACCGTTGGTGCACCAAAGCTTAAACCATCTACCGCAGCCTCTTGCACGGCCTGAATAATGTCAGGATGGGCATGGCCCAGAATCATCGGTCCCCATGAACCGACATAATCGACATAGCGTTTACCATCGACATCGAACAAATACGCGCCTTTGGCTTTTTCAATAAAGACCGGCGTACCACCCACCCCATTAAACGCACGTACCGGTGAATTCACTCCACCCGGAATATGTTTGCTGGCTTGTTTAAACAATTGTTCTTGCTTTGGAGATAGGCTCATGAATTTACTCAACTCAAAATTAAATCAATCTAAATCTATTTTATTAACGGTTGTCTTGGAAAAGCGCAGACCATTCATCAAGACGCTCAGGAATGGCATTCATTGGACGACCTAATATATCACTAATCACTGCGCAATAATCCGCACCAGATTCAACCACGGTCTTTGAATTTTCAACGGTTAAACCACCAATGGCACAAATAGGCACATTCAGTTGTGTTTTGGCCTGTTTCAAGGTTTCCAGACCAATGTTTCCAGCTTCCGGCTTACTCTCAGTCGCATAAATTGCACCAAACGCCACATAGTTCGCGCCATCAGCAATTGCCTGTTCAGCCAGCTCAANNCAGCTACGACCAATCAATACACCTTGAGGCAAACGTGCAACAGCATCGACAATAGAACCATCCCCCTGACCCAGATGCACACCCACACCGTATTTGACCGCCATTTCAAGATCATCATTAATCACGAAAGGTACGCCATATTCAGCACACATGGCTTTCATATACTCGATTTCATAAATTTGATCTTCTTTGGCGACTTTTTTACGACGGTATTGCAGTACCGCAACACCGCCATTCGCCATTGCACCTTCTAACTTTGCCAATAAAAGTTCTAAAGGATCATCATTGGTAATCAGATATAAACCGCGCATAACAAACTGCCAAAATTAAAACTGTCCTATTATAGGCACATCAACAGCAAGTTTCAGCGCATCCAGCTTAATTGCATAAGCAATAAAACCAATAAATTTGCAAAAAGCGAGAAAACACAGCACTGGTCGAGTTTTTTTCAAAATAAGTAAAAAAATACCTATTTTCAGGGATAGATCATAAGGGTATTAACCGGTTTAATAAAACGGCAGAACAACAATAAATAATAATGACAATATAATAATAAAATTTGGAAACTTGATTAGATTCTCTAATTCTTGGTTATAAAACGCACTTGAGGAAGCGAACCAGAAATTAGAGAATCGCCCTATTTTTAATCTTTTATTCTGCTAAAATTGCATCAGGTCTTTTATGCTGATAAATGATTTTCAGCATATAATTGATGAGCATTTCAAAGCGCTTAGCTTTCCACAAAATTCCACATATAAAAAAAGCCTAGAGAAGGTCACTCTAGGCTTGGAAAACTTTAAGATTGGGACAGTCGGGAAGTAAAAAACNNTTCTTAAATGTCTGTGCTATTAATAGAATATTCACTCTACTATTGCAAGTCCACTCAGTCAATTTTTATCTTTTTTGAAGTAATTTTTTGCAACTTTGAATATTTGCTTAAATTCACTTAAAAACTCGGCTTAATTTAACTAACTTTGAATTTTATCCAGTGAACGGTCCTTTAAACTTAAATTGCCACGCAGCACATCAGAAAACATGCGCCAATCTGAAATAAAACTATACAGCGGTTGTTTAAAACTTGCCGGTTTGTTTTTTTCAAACAGAAAATGTCCTACCCATGCACTGGCATAACCCGCCAGTAAACCATAGACCAGATATTTGGGCTTTCTTTTTAAGATAGCGCGACTCAATAAACATGCCCCGACACTACTCCCCAATACGTGAAGGCGACGACTCATGATATTACGGTGCTCAGTCAAATAAAACCGATAAAATTCATGATAGTTCTGAATCGGCAGCTGAAATTCCGGTTCTGGATGATGTTCAAATTTGAGCTGAATCGTTGTATTCATGGTCATTACCTCCCTATTTTTATTTAAGTTAGCGCATATTTTATCCAAATTAAAGTGCTAGTCGGCATCATTTTTTTGATCATTTCCAAAGCAATTGCTCAGGAATCCACTCGTCAAGTCTTACATCGAAAATCATTTTCGTTACAATCAGGAGCCTAGAATGAACAATACAATTCCGGCGCTATAAAAGAACAGATTTCATAACGCATTTGTAAGCTATAGATGATGTGTTGCACTGCTGACATCGCATCAAGAAATTAGGATGAAAGATCATGGTCGAAGTTGAATTAAAATTTCAGATTCCTGAAGCAAGACGTAATGCCCTAGCTAAGGCATTAGATCCTAAAAAATCTGAAATTATTCAACTAAAAGCCAAATATTATGACACTTCAGAACGCCTACTTTCCCAGCATGGTGTAGCTTTAAGACAACGACTGGAAGGCAGCCGCTGGATTCAAACCTTGAAAGCGGCTGGCAAAAGCCATTTACACCGTTTCGAGCATAATCATGACCTCGGGGAACTTGAACAGCCACCCCAACTGGATTTGTCCATTTATGAGCATGATGCCGAAGCACAACACATCTTGAAAAATGCTTTGGGTGATGCACAGGATCAGCTTAAACTCCAGTTTGAAACCGATATACAACGTACTTTCCGCGTTATTCAATTTGAAGAAACCGAAATAGAAGTCAGCCTAGATGTCGGTGCAGTGAGGACTGAAACAGCTCAGAGTGAAGTGCATGAAGTTGAATTTGAGCTTAAAGCCGGTTCTGTCCAATCATTGCTGGCCTTTAGCTTTGAATGGGTAAAGAAATATCATCTTTGGCTGGATGTGCGCAGCAAGGCCGAAATCGGCAATCTTTTGGCCATTCAGCAACCGGTTAGTCCGGCAAAATCTGCCAAGGAATTTAACTTAAGCAAAAAAGATCCTGCCAATAAAAATTTACGCTTATTGATTGCCCAGCAGTTACAGCATTTACTGCCAAATATCGCGGCTATTGCTGCGGGCGTTGCCAAGCAAACTCATATTCAGCAGGCACAAATTGCGCTGGATCATTTGCATTTGACCCTGTCGTTATTTAAAGACTGGAATGAGGCGGTTTCGGACAAATGGGCGATGCAAATGGGTGCATTTAAGCATCAGTTTGATCATTTACAGCATCTGGAGCACATGCAGTCAACTCTAGGCGCTTTTTTACAAAATCCGAATACGGCGTCAAATTTAGCCAAAGATATATTGTATGCCAAAGAAAAGTTGGCCAATCTGGTTCGTTCAACGCAAAATGTACATCATTATCTGGAATTATTGATGTTTAGCCTGAACCATGAAGAAAAGCCCCAAGCATATGACTTAAAATGGTTTGCCCAAAATACCCTGCAGAATCAATATAAACAGCTTCAAGAACATCTCCTGGCTGCCGATATTGCCAATTTTGAGAGTCTGGATCAGTTGGCCACTAAAATTCATGCACTGAAATTTAGCTTCCCGATTCTAACCTCGATTTATGATGTGAAGAATTTGCAGAAATACAGCAAAGCCTTGAATGACGCTCAACTTGCAGCCAGTGAATATCAGATTCTGGCCTCATCTGCCGAGTATATCCAGCAGACCGAACTGGAAGCCAGTGACTGGTTTGTTTTGGGCTGGCTGACCGCAAAACAGGAAGTTTATGCACAAAACCTGCTTGAAGCGACTGAACAATTTCTGGTAAGCCGTAAATTTATTAAATAACAAATAAAGCAACAAAATTAAACCAGTCAAATCAAAGCGTATGGCATGATCTTTTAATGTCCCTTAATGAGTGGGGTGACATACGCTTGATCTAGTTTCTGGCACAACCCTACTCTTGTTTCGATACTGGTTTACCATGATACTGGCTTACAATAATAGCCATTTACAATAAAAGTCATGACCCTATCGGATGATGAAGCGTCAGGAGTTTTAACATGCTAGAAGTAGAATTAAAATTTCAGATCCCCGCATCAGATCAAGAAAAGCTCTATCAGCTCTTCTTGAACAAGAATGCTCGCCTGATTTCTTTATATGCTAAATACTATGACACGCCCGAACGGCATTTGGCTGAAAAAAATATTTCATTACGGCAACGTCTAGAAGACGATCACTGGATACAAACCTTAAAAGCGCCCAGTGATCATTCTTTACAACGTTTTGAATTAGAAAAAGACTTGGGCAAGCTAAAAGACCCGGCTTTAGATCTGAAGATTTACCAGTCCGATTCGCAAGCAAAACAGTTGCTGCAAAATGCTTTGGGCAAACAGGCTAAAAACCTGATTGTGCAATATGAAACAGTGGTTCAACGTCTGGTGCACGTGGTTCATTTTAACCGTTCAGAAATTGAAGTGAGCCTGGATCGCGGCGAGATTCGTCATAACGATCAAACGGTGCCGATTTATGAAATTGAATTTGAACTTAAACAAGGTTCCGTAACAGACCTGCTCAAGTTCATTCACCCCTGGGTACAGCGCTATCATTTATGGCTGGATGTGCGCAGTAAAGCGCAACGCGGAGATTTGCTGGCACAGAATTTAACAAATCCTGCTGCTCAATTTGCAAGCCCGCTCAAACTGGATCAACAGGACTCAACCGATCACGTATTAAAGCAGATCATCAATAATGCCTTGCAGCATCTGTTGCCGAATGCATCGGTCATCGCTACCGCACAGTATGATAGCGAGCACGTTCACCAGACTCGTGTGGCCATTCGCCGTTTAAGAAGTGCTTTGCGTGTTTTTGATGACTGGTCAAAAGATATCGATGCTGACTGGCAGGAACAACTGACACATCTGTTTCGCCAACTTGGTTCAACCCGTGACCGTGATGCCTTGAGTGAAGGACTTTTACCCCAGCTCGAACAGGCCGGTGCACCTTTGGTTCAGCTTCCGGATACACCTGAAGAATCCAGCATTGCCATTGATGAATCTTTACGTTCTTCAGACTTTGTTGAATTGATTCTGAATCTGCTGCGCTTTGTGCATCAGCCCAGCACAAAGCAAAAAAAACCGCAATTAAAAAAAGATATCGCAAAAAAACTGCAAAAAATGCATCAACAAATTTGCCAGGATGCCGATCAATTTCTAGAACTGGATATTCCATCCCGGCATCGCACCCGAAAACGGGTGAAACGTTTACGTTATTCGGTAGAGTTTGTGGCTTCACTGTATCCGAGCAAGGAAATAAAGCGTTACCTCAAAGATTTAAAACCGGCTCAGGAAAGTTTAGGACAATATAACGATTTAATGGTGGCCGAAGCACTGTTTCAGGATATGGTGAAACGCAAACAAAAACTGTGGTTTGCGCTAGGCTGGATTGCCAGTGAGAAAGAATACATTCTTCAACAGGCACAAGCCCATTTAAGAGATTATGCGAAAACCGACACTTTTTGGTAATGCAAAGCACAGATCAGATTTAAATATTTCCGTAGCTTAACGATATTTGCCAAAAATTTTCCAGGTTCCATTATCTGCCAAGGGATCGCTATAACTATCATTGCGTTGTTTACGCGGCTTGTCACGCGCATCCACCAGTTCAAAATGTGGCTCTGTACTGAGTACAATTCCATTCACATAAAACCGTGTGCGTGTATATTCGCTTTGTCCATGCTGAAACACATAAGTGCGTAAGTCGATAAATTCACGATGAGCCACCAAGGCTGCGGTATCATCACTTTCTAACCAGGCACTCATGGCCTGAATCTGCTCGGGTGGATATTTCCCGCATTTTTCGAGCAGACTGGCAATACCACGAAAAGTTTTCGACTCTTTAGCGCGGGTTTTGTTAATCCGGATGCGATCGACATGAAAATAAAACAGCGGTAGATTCAAATGGCTGGGTAAATGCACAGCATCAATGGTTTCATCCTCCATAAACGGCTGAAACAGGTCTTGTGCCCTTTCAATTAAACCGGTCCATTGCCGGTAATATTCATCCACTTCTTTTTTAAACCCATAATAAATGGGCAAGCCTTCTACATTGGCCAGATTTGCTGGCGGCCAAATATTTTGACGCAATAAGGCGATATCACTTTTCAGACTTTGTACGGCAATGGCATCTTGCATTGGAGTATCCATTTTCATGCTTAGGCTATTTTTAGATTAAGCCAAAGGTTTAGTTTCTGCAAGGCTTTGCCTATAATATACGATTAGACCGTATTTGCAGGAAAAGTTCATGGTTCAAAAGATTGAAGCAACAGATGTAACCGAAGAAGAAGCGTTAAATGCTGCTTTTTTTGAACGTGCTGATGAATTTATTAAACAGGCCAATGAATTTTGCCGTGTTGAAAAGGGTTCACAAGTAAAACCCGCTGAAATGCGCGGACAAGTCAGCGCTGCCATGTTGTTCGCCACTGCCCGTTTTAATACCTGGGTCGCAGCCAACAATTTTAAAGATGGCAATGAAATGCGTGACGCCAAAGATCAGGTGATGTCTTACATCATGCAGCAGTTCCAGATGATGCTCGAAGATAACTATGACGAATACTGCGAACAGTTTGAAAACTATCTTCGCTTCCGTCATAACGAGGAATTTCATGCCAACAAGCATGACCATAATCATCAGCACTGATCATCCGTTGAAAAAGCCCTTTAGGACCACCGTTGTTCCATAGTTGAATTCCAGGTGTTTGATTTTTGAATGTGGCAAGGATGCCACACATTCCCCCATTCCTTGCGCTGCGTTTTAAAGCAGTGCTTAAAACTGGCTCAGGATGTTGTGTATGGGGAATAAAGCCTTTTCTTGTGAACTCCAGATATATTTTGAGTTCTCATTTTAGTCTCTCAAAAATAGGGTTTAGCCTACACAACGTTACTTAAAGGTTTAAAGAAAGCACAAGGATTTTATAAATATAATTAAATATCAAACACTTAAACCAAAATTATCATTATATCGATTTAGTGCTGAAATAAAACTCAAATTATGGGACGGCAGTGCCATCCGGGCTTTTTTAGATTCCTGGTTTTTAGATGAAAGGTCATTTAAAGCCAGGGCACTTTACAGTATGGTTAAATAACAGAGATTTGCTGAACTAGGGACAGACATGCAACAGCTGGATTTTGCAATTATTGACTCGCATATTCACCAATGGGATCCTTATAACACGCCCCATGCAGCGGCTTTGGCGGTTAAATTATTAGGTAAACATCCTTATTTGCTGGATAAATTTGTGCGTCTGGTAAACTCCGATGACCTGATCGAAACCGTTGGCTTGACCAACCATGTGACGGCGCCTTATTTGCCGGAAAATTATCTCGAAGATATTGGCCATTATCAGGTCGAACAAGTGGTGCATGTCGAAGCCAGCTGGCATAAAAATAAAGGTAAAGGCGTGATTGGGGAAACCCGCTTTATTGAATCCCTACCCTTTAACGAAGAAACGGTCAAACTTGGTGGCATTGTGGCAACAGCAGATCCGAGGGACAGTAATTTCAAGAAGATTTTGCAATTGCATAAGAAAGCTTCACCGCGCTTTAAAGACATTCGCAAAATGGCAGCATTGCATGAAGATAAAGAAATCCATGCCTGGACAGATGAACCGCATTTATACCGCAATAAAAAGTTTTTAAAAGGTTTTGAAGCCCTCGCATAAAATAATTTAACTTTTGATTCCTGGGTCTACTCCACTCAACTTAGTGATGTAATTGCCTTGGCCAAACAATTTCCGGAAACTTCAATCGTGCTTGATCATTTCGGAACACCTGCCGGATTATTCGGAAAAGTTGGCTCATTTACAGGGCTGACGAAAACTGGACGTGAAAATATTCTGGTGCGCTGGCAAGACGATATGGCTGAACTTGCCCTGTGTCCCAATGTCTATACCAAAATGTCAGGTTTACTAATGCCTGTATTGGGCCATCAGTTTCATAAGCAGGGTCGCCTCGCCAGCAAACAGGAAATTTATGATTTAGCCATGCCATTAATTAGCCATGTACTCAACTGTTTTGGTACATATCGGGTGATGTTTGCTTCCAACTTTCCCATGGATCGGGTCAGCTCATCATTGGTGGATATTATTGATGCCTTTAGCGATGCAGTTGTAGCCTATGATCCGAATGCATTAGAGCAAGTCTTTCATCACAATGCAAAGCAGTTTTATCGCTTATAACTATTCAATCAATCAAAATCCAACCCAACGTCTAATGCTGATCAGTTAAGGAGTTTAGAAATAAACTCCTTAATTTTTTAGTGATTCATGAGGGAGTCTTACCTTTTTTAATCAAACCTTTGCCGCTCATTTGTTACTTTGGTTTCGTCCTGAGAAGCATTGCTTCGCAAGACCAAAGCCATCTTGCGGAGTAATACTCCTCACCGCAAAACTCGTTAGCTACTATCAACTCGCAAATTTGTCGCAGAAACAATCATTTTTTAATCTTGCGGTGCAATGCACCTCAGGCCTCAAACAGTTGCGGATGAATTTTCCACATATCAACTACAATCATGAATTTAAAAAAATACCAGTCAATTTCTTAACTGACTGGCATTATTCCCAACCTCCCTTTATAAAAAGGGAGAAGTTTTAAAGAAGAGATTAACAATCATGATTTGTTTTGTGGCTTTCCATACTGGTCTGCCATAACTTCTACCAGCTGATCCAGTTTGATGTATTTCTTGATCACGGCATCTACATCTGCTTTGCTGAGTTGTGCAAATGCCTGATCACGTTTTTCACGGTACAGTAAGTCACGGTTATGTTCCATTTGTGGCATCAGCATTGCGTGAATATTGCGTTCATCTTCTAAAGCCGTTACCCGTTTTTTCAGAATATTGGCTTTAGCCGCTTCCAGCTCCTGTTCCGTCACTCCTTTACTGAGCAAATCATTTAGCACTTTGTGCACAGCTTGTGATACTTGCGCCGACTTCGCTGCGGTATAATTGGCTTCAATGGTGAGCGCACCTGAGTCTGTCCATTCATCCAGATTCAGATCACTGCCAAAACCATATACCAAGGCATTTTTCTCGCGCAGTTCTTGAGCCAGGCGTGAAGACAATTGTGAGTCCCCCATAATATAGCTCAATACCATCAGCGCCGGTGCATCGGCATGATTCGAACCCACCGGCAAGGTCAAAATGGCCTGATAATTACCAAATTCACGTTGTTCCGCCAAGGCATGGACTTTTTGTGCTTTATACGCCTGATAATCAGCACTTAGACGTTGATAAGGCTGTTGGGCTTTCCATCCTGAAAATTCTGTTTGCAGCAATTTAAGCATGGGCGGAGCCTGATAATCGCCCGTGATGGCAATCTGTGCATGATTACTGATAAAGAAATCCTGATATAATTTTTTCACTTGCTCAACAGTGGCCGCTTTAATCTGCTGTTTAGAAAAATCCGGCTCGAAATGATAACGCAAATCTCCCGGTTGATACGTTTCCAATAAACGGGTCATAGTCAGTGCTGCAACCGTTTCCGGCTCGGTATAGGGTCGATCCAGGCTCGACAAGCTTTGCGATTTAATCAGGTCAAATTGCGACTGTTCAAACTTCGGATTTTTCAGTACCTGCATCATAAATTTGAAATAATCCTCAAATTGGTCTTTTTTCGCCACAATCTGAATGGTGATGCTATTCGCAGATGCAGTAGCCGTTGCCCCACCACCCGCTTCAATCGATTTGTCTGCAATATCCTGTAGGCTGTATTGATCAGAACCGCGCAGCAGTAAATAGGCCATCAAATCGAGTACTTCACCTTTATTAAACAGAGACTTGTCTGTACCAAAGTCTACCGAAATGGTGGCATAGGTTTTATCATCCCGGGTCGATGTGGGATACAACGCGTATTTAATTCCATTCTTTAATGTTCCGCGTTGAATTTTTTTCTCCGTATTGACTAAATACTGTTTCGAAGTTTTGACATATTCAGCGACTTCCTGCTTATAGACACTGCTATCTTTAAGCGGCTCTTCTTGCACACTGGTCTGATTTGGCATTTTAGGCTGCTCAGCGGCCTGTTGCTGCAATGCTTTTTTCTGGTCTTCCGGTGTCGGTTTAATATCACCAGAAATACGGTGTTCAGGCACTAAAAACCGGGTCAAGGTCTGATTGACCTCGTTCAGCTTGAGCTGTTTTACATTATTCAGATCAGAAAAATACTGTGACCAATTGCCCTGATAAGCCACATAATAATCACTTAATCGTCCACCCAATGCTGCCGCATTGCTCAGCACGCTGTCTGCCTGATTCTGAATCAGGTTTTTCACGCGATTCAGTTCAGTCTCATTAAATGGCTGACTCTTTTCCACTCCTGAAACCAGTTCCGATTGAACCTTTTTCTCATCATGATTGGGTGCATAAATCGCTCCCATGAACACCAGATTAAAGTCCTGATCCAGCCAGGTCGTTGATTGAACACCGGTACTTAGTCCTGTTTCCACCAGGCTCTGATATAAATGTCCACTTGGCTGCATGGTATATAAATAAGGTGCCAGAGCTAAAGCAGATTTGATTTTTTCATTTTTGCCATTCAGGTAAATATTGAATTTGGCCAGATCACTGCCCTTTTTCACGACAAAATTTCTTTGCTGAATTTTGGCCGAATCCAGTAAAGGAACCTTGGTCTGGACCGGAACCTGGCGGGCCGCTATTGGGCTAAACTGTTGATCAATCTGTTTTAACACGGCGGCTTTATCAAATTTACCGGAAATGATCATCACGGCATTATTCGGTGCATACCAGCTTCGGTAAAACTTATTCAGCTCATCCATTTTAATGGACTGCAATTCTTTTAAATCGCCAATCGGCAAACGTCCCAGATACCGGTTGCCATAAGCCGATTTCCACATCTGGTCCATCATCACTGCAAAAGGTTGATCCATACGAACTTCACGTTCGCGTTTCACAATGGCAATTTCAGAAGGCACAAACTTTTCTTGCAGTACCAGTTTATCCATACGTTCTGCTTCAAGATGAATCACTTCATTAATTGCATTCTGTTCAGGACGAATAATATTAGTATATTTAGTGGAATAATAATCGGTACTGGCATTGGTCATTAAGGTGTATTGATCCAGACGGCGCTGAAATTCTTCACCCTTGATATTCTGGGTACCCTTAAATGCCAGATGTTCCAGCAAATGTGCCAGACCGCCTTTGCCCTGCGGATCATTGAGTGAACCGGTCAGATAGACCGTGTTCATAAAGACTTTATTTTCTTTATCATTTTGCGCCAGCACCACGCGAAAACCATTGTCTAATGTATATTCTTCAATCTTCTGGTCAGATTTAATTAAAACAGGTTGTGCCCAGGCAGTTGCACTAAAGCCAACAAATAATAATGAGATAGTAAGTTGTTTAAACCGCACGAGCATAATTATTCCAATTTATTCAGTCATATGAATTTTTAAGCCATCACATCTTAGAAAATGATGATGATGGCGAGTAGTATCTTTTTGCAAGAATTGCTGTTTATTTCAACAGCTTTGTCGTTCTTTTATATCCACAAGTTAAAGATTTAACTCGGCCTGCATATATAACTTGGCATAACCTGAAATTTCAATCCTTTCATTTTCAAGCACTTCACAATATAAATTTCCTCCACGTGCAGATGCCTGATAAGCCAGAATTCCACTCTTGCCCAATTTAGCTGCCCATAGCGGTGCAATGGCGCAATGAATTGAACCGGTAACCGGATCTTCATCAATGCCATTGGCAGGAGCAAAGTAACGCGAAATACAATCATAAGGTGCAACTGCCTGTGTGGTTATGGCAAGATCCAGCGCAACCTTTTGCTCTGTTTTTTCAGCTTGATGTTGCGCCCATTGTGTTAATAATTGCAGATTGGGGCTTTCATCCAGT
>DKLL01000243.1:0-1863 GCA_002455755.1 Acinetobacter sp. UBA6641 | reverse complement strand
ACCATTGCTCGGTCACAATCACTGCCGCAGGATTTCCTTTAAACAGTTCCGTTGTAAACGCATCTACCTGATACATTTTCATATTGATCTATCCCATTTTATACTCAGCATTTTTGCATGTACTGACTGCACCACAGAAATCTTTCAACCCGCATTTAATAGCAACCACTTCCAAGATAAACAGCTGATCCATGAAGATGAGCTGTATGTCATCCTACAGCTCAGTAATTTCACCTATAAATTCCGTCCTATTAATTGCGATTTTCCCCTGGAAAAAACTTGGCTTTAACGCTAGCTTATTCATATCTATATTATTGATTTCTATCTCATGAATTTTCAAATCCATATGATTGATGTGAAAAATCAATTACAGAACTATATTTGGTTATTAGAACATATCCCAAGTAAAGAAGTGGTCGCCATCGATCCCACTGAAGCGCATCTGGTCGAAGACTATTGCGCAGAACATGACTTAAAGCTAAGTCAAATCTGGCTGACCCATTGGCATAAAGATCATACCGGTGGCGTACCTGAACTTTTAATCAACAGGCACATTCCTGTGTATGGACCGCGTGATGAGTTGAGTAAAGTTCCTTTTATCACTCATCCACTGCAACATGAAGCCCATATTCATTTTCATGACTTGAATATTGAGATTCTTGCTGTACCCGGCCATACCTTGGGACATATTGTTTATTTTATTGATGCACTGGATGTGCTTTTCTGTGGCGATACCTTGTTTGCCATGGGTTGCGGTCGAGTGTTTGAAGGCACTTACGAGCAAATGTACCATTCACTGAATCGTCTGGCTGCCCTGCCTGCACGTACCAAAGTCTACTGTACCCATGAATATACGCTGGCCAATGCCAAGTTTGCTTTACATGTAGAACCTGATAATCTTGCGATTCAGCAGCGCTTCGAACAGGTGGAAGCACAGCGTATGCTGGGTCAATGTACCTTGCCAAGCAGCATTGAACTGGAACTGGAAACCAATCCGTTTTTAAGAGCCGATAGCGTCGAGGAATTCCAACGCTTACGGCAGTTAAAAGATCAGTTTTAATATATGTATCATATGAAATGTTTATAGAAGCTGATGCGTTTGGGCATAAGCATCCAGCTCAGCCTGCGTGACCACCCGTGTCATGTTCATTTCATCCACACGAACCAGCAATAAACCACCCAAAGCGGGTTGATAACGGCGGGCACTGCCAAAAGGCGTATAGGACCTTCGGATTGTTCTGCGAAAATTAACCAGTCTTCATGACCCAGCATGACAGCAACAGGCACCCTACCTTGTTGCTGCATCTGTTGAATTTGCTTGAGTACATTCTGTTCTATGGTATCGGTGTCTGTGGTCATGGCAATCTAGTCATCATCTTAATCAATATTTTACGCCCGCCAGGATTCAAAAATTCTTCGGTACGATGTTATATACTTTATCGTTTTTTAAAATCTGAAGCAGCGTTATTTTTGGCTGTAATTGCGCTATTAATCATATGATATTAATTTAATACTTCAGTCTGATATTGCTTATTCATCCCTAAAAATTCTTTTAAAAATAAAAAAATTAAGGCTATTCTGGAAATTGTATTTAAATATTTCCGTTGCAATAAAATTAAATAATTTATAGAAAAATATATATAAATCAATCTCATATAGAGAATTTATTTTAATATGCAGGATAATTTTTATCCGCATTTTAATTATTATTTACGCATTTTTTGCATAAAAAAAATACAAAATATTTATTTTATAAAAAACCTGCTAAAACGACCCTTTAAAAAAATATCTGCATCCCTATTAATTATATAACAGCAGTTCGTATCCAATATATACAAGGAGTTCTCACGTGAAGAAAGTTGT
>DKLL01000164.1:7963-16911 GCA_002455755.1 Acinetobacter sp. UBA6641 | reverse complement strand
CACTTCAAATGCTAATCTAAGTTTTTTAAAATCAAAAACTTTGCATATAAAAAAGGACACAACAGGCCATTGCCGTCCCACAATTTAAATTTTATTTCAGCACCTAATTAATATGATGATATTTATTACTTAAATTACTGATATTTATTTATATTTAATTTTATCACAGCCTTATCTTTTCTTTAAAAGTTTAAGTCATTTTGTGTAGGCTGGACCCTACTTTTGACAGACCCAAAGTAGGCAAAAGTCTTTATTCCCCATACACGACGTCCTGAGCTAGTTTTAAGCACTGCTTTTAAATGCAGCGCAAGGATGGGGAATGTGTGGCATCCTTGCCACACTCACAAATCAAACACTTGGAATTCAACTATGGGACAGCAATACACAACAGGCATCCTTTTTTATGAACCCAACTATGAACACAGCAACAATTAACGTCAGTTATAGATGGCTTGGGCAGCTGGCAAGTTTTTACGCATTGCTTCAATACGCTGGCCATTTGAAGGGTGAGTCGACAGGAATGATGTACCCCCTGCACCTTCTAATTTATTCATTTTTTCCCAAAGTGTAATTGCGGCTTGCGGATTATAACCGGCTCGCGCCATCAGCATTAGACCACCTTGGTCGGCACGGCTTTCAAGACTACGTGAATATGGTAAACCCACACCCACTTGTGCACCTAACTGAGCTGCGGCTGCGCCTAATTGACCAACATTATTGCCTGCATAACCCAAACCAATGTTTAAAGCCAGGTCTGTTAAAGCTTGCGCACCGATTTTTTGCTTAGAATGTTCTTCTAGGGCATGCACCATTTCATGACCCATCACCGCTGCAATTTCAGCATCGGTCAGATTTAATTTATTTACAATACCGGTATAGAACACCACCTTGCCGCCTGGTGCCACATAAGCATTAATTTGATCTGATTTCAGAACAGCCAGTTGCCAATCAAACTTTTGGCCTGTCTGGTTAATTTGGTCACCATAAGGTTTTAGACGCAAAAATACCGAATTAATTCGCTTATAAGTCGTAGATGAAGTATCCAAAGTTTTATTGGCACTTGCTTCCTGAACAGTCTTATTAAAGCCCTGCGCAGCAGTAACATTTAATGTGGATGAATCTGCCCCGGCCATTTCTGCTACAGTGGTACAACCTGAAATAGTGATTACACTCGCTGCACACAAACTTAAAATGAGCTTGCTGTTCATTATAATAATCTCCATCTTAAAAATAGATATCTCTTTTCAAGAGATTATATGTAATAGTGAATAATCTTTAAATTAGTATTGTCTTCACAATCATATCATTTATGTAACCGCACCTATTTAAGAAACTGAAAACTAAGCCAATAAATTAAACATAAAATATTTAATCCCAAATATAGCTGGCAAAGTGGCTTAATTTTTTGTTCCAGTTCTGCATTTTTACGCTTAAAGAATAAAAATGCGTTTTGAATAAGAATGATGGGAACCAAAATACAGGCAATGATGACGCTTAATCCAATCAATGCCGCATTAATAATAGCTGGGTCTTGGGTTTGTGCCTGAATAATCAGCATGGCAATTGTAGGAGCGCCCCCCATTGCGAAGAGTAATGAATAAAACATCGTTGCTGATATATTTTTATGCATCATGCACAACCTTGTATTTCTTTTAAGTTTGACATTCTAGCAAGCGCAAATGAATTAAACAGTATGCTCGGATGCAACTTTAGTCTGGCAAAATTTGCTCTTGTTTATTTTTATGGCTAAATACCCGTATAAAAAAGCCCCGCTTGAGCGAGGCTTTTAAAAGGTCTTAATTCAAATGCAAATTAAGCATCAAACGGGTGGCGAAGAACAATCGTTTCTTCACGGTCTGGACCAGTTGAAATGATGTCGATCGGACATTCAATGAGCTGCTCAAGACGTTTAACGTAGTTAAGCGCAGCTTGTGGCAATTGCTCAATTGATTTAGCACCAAAAGTAGACTCAGACCAGCCTGGCATAGTTTCATAGATGGGTTTCAACGTTTCAAATGCAAGCGCATCAGAAGAACCGACACAACCCGAATCTGCTGCTTCATAACCTACACAGATTTTTACTTCTTCCAAACCGTCAAGAACGTCAAGTTTAGTCAGGCAAATACCAGAAAGTGAGTTCACTTCTACTGAACGACGCAGGATTTCAGCATCGAACCAGCCACAACGGCGTTGACGGCCAGTAGACGCACCAAATTCCGAACCAACTGTACCCAAGTGTTTACCGATTGCATCGCCCACATCGTTCGCAGCATCGTAAACAAGTTCAGTTGGGAATGGACCAGCACCTACACGCGTTGTGTACGCTTTCGTGATACCCAATACATAGTCAAGGTGTAGTGGACCAAGACCAGAACCTGAGCTTACGCCACCAGCAGTTGTGTTGGAAGAAGTCACGTACGGGTATGTACCATGGTCAACATCAAGAAGTGAACCTTGCGCACCTTCAAACATGATGTTGTCACCGTTTTTACGGTATTTGTGAAGCTCACCAGTTACGTCAATAACTAATGGAGCAACAACTTTACGCCATTCATCACAAAGTGCGATTACATCTTCCAATTTAACCGCTTCTACGCCGTAGAATTGAGTTAACTGGAAGTTATGGTATTCAAGCAGCTCTTCAAGTTGAGCTTTAAGATGATCGCCACCACGTACTAAGTCAGCAACACGGATTGCACGACGAGCAACTTTATCTTCATACGCAGGACCAATACCACGACCCGTGGTACCAATTTTAGCGTTACCACGTTTTTTCTCACGCGCTTGGTCAAGTGCGATGTGGTTTGGAAGAATGAGTGGACAGTTTGGAGAAATACGTAAACGCTCTTTAACTGGCACGCCTTCTTTTTCAAGAATATCCATCTCTTTGATGAGCGCTTCAGGTGAAAGAACCACACCGTTACCAATTAAGCACAGTACGTTTTCACGTAAAATACCAGATGGAATGAGGTGTAATACAGTTTTCTTACCACCAACCACGAGAGTGTGACCTGCGTTGTGTCCGCCTTGATAACGAACGACCGCTGCCGCTTGATCTGTGAGCAGGTCGACGATCTTACCTTTACCTTCGTCGCCCCATTGGGTACCCAGTACCACAACATTCTTGCCCATAATAGCCTCATTGCATCATGCTGTTAAAATAGAAAACAAAACTGAATGACATGAACATTCAGCTCTGCGATTAAATCTGTTCGACTGTCCACTCATTCGCTTTGTTCACCAACTGGTGCGTCGCAAACGGAATTGAGTTTAAATCATCATTACCCAATAACTGAATAACACTTAAGCCTTGTGCACGCACAGCAGCGATGGCATCAAGCAATGCTTTATCTGTGCCTTTTGGAGCAACAACCTGTTGAACCTGTTGAAACTGACCGGCACTGAGTGCATATAAGTCACAAGAGAAGCCTGTTGCAGGACGCGCACGACCAAAGTGCTCGCCAATACCGTCATAACGGCCACCTTGAGCTAGGGGCGCTGCACGGTTTGGTGCATATACGGCATACATTAAACCAGTGTGGTAGTGATATGAACGAAGTTCTACAACATCAATACCAATATGCAAGTTCGGCCAGCGTGCCTGAATTTCAGATCGTGTGGTTTTAACTGCATCAAATGCCTGTTTGAAGGCCGGGTCTGCAATGATTTCAGCGCTGAGGTTGGCTTCTAAAGCATCTAAATCACTTGAATAGCGACCTAGGGCATAAAAATCTGCGCCGAATTTTAATTCTTGTGTAAATTCGGCAAGCTCAGGCAACGCTTTGCGTTGATAAAGATCGGAAAGCTGATTTTCAACTGCTTTGGTTAATCCCGCATGTTTGACCAGACTACGGAATAAGCCGACATGACCTAAATCCAGATGAATGCCATCTTCAAAGCTTGCCGTTTTTAACAGGTTGAGCATCACGTCAATCATTTCGACGTCAGCATCAATACTGTCTGAACCAAAAAGTTCCGCACCCAGTTGCAGCGGTGCACGCGTGGTATTAAAACCTTGAGGTTTAGTGTGTAAAACCGTACCAGCGTAGCAATAACGCGCTATGCCTTCGACTGGATGTACATGCGCATCGATACGGGCCACTTGCGGTGTCATATCGGCACGCACACCAAGCAAACGGCCAGAGAGTTGGTCGATGACTTTAAAAGTGGCTAAGTCTAAATCTTGATTCGATTCTGAGAGAGAAGAAAGAGATTCGATGTATTCGATAAATGGCGTGTACACCAGCTGATAACCTCGAGATGCGAGGAAATCTAATGCTTCACGGCGCAAAGTTTCAATGACTTGCGCTTGTTCTGGTAATACATCAGCTACACCATCAGGTAATAACCATGTCTCTGAAATGGGCATGTTGTAAACCTAAATACTTGTCAGCGCGGAACTAATCCGCATAAAAAAATCGGGAGCACACCCGATTTCTCCTAGTCTAGCACGATCACTTTAGCTGTGCACATGACTTTTGCAGATTTGTTCTATTTTTACCCTCTAATTTATGTCGTTTGAAAGCTGAATAAGCTGATTCATCCCCAATTGCTTCACACTCATGTACCTTTAAACGCCATAGAATCAAAAATACCTGAAACAAGTCACATCGCTAAAGGCAATCCACACTATTCATATAAAGTAAAATGTAATTCAGCTTAAAAACAATTCGGTGGTTTGCTTGACGCTCTGTAAAGAAATTTCAGTTTTAACATTATGAATACCCGAAATTATATTCAGGTGATTAATTTGAAATTTACGATATCCATGCAGATCAGACACTACTATGCTTAAAAAAGTCACAATCCCCTGCCATCAGCTGGCATTCCACAATTTCCGGCATGTGCCTAATGGCATCGATAAACTGATTCACGGTTCGTTCATCCTAACCTCTTAACCAGATGCGGGCAAATACCGTTAAACCAGCTATATTTTNNCCATTTTTTTGCGGATTCAGTAAGGCCACATATTTTTCAATAATGCCATCATCTTCCAGTCTTTTCCCCCATGCAAACATGAAGATGGCGACAAACCCGCAATTTGTGCCAACTCCTTATTTTGCAATTTCCCATTGCGTTGCAGAGCCTTCAATATGCGCTTATCAATCTGATCCCCAATCCTTTAAAGCATTTACTGCCAATTATTATTCATACTTCGCAATTTTATATTACGTTTTAATGAGTTAAAGGCAAAATTAATCACAAATTCCAGTATAAGCTTTTGTAAATATGTCTTTCTCCGTTTAAATCCTTTGCACAAAGTCATGGAGATGTTTAGAAATACCAGGATAGACACAGCACCATCGCAAAATGCTGTTGAATTTAAACATGGTGTCAAAACATCAGTGTTCCTAAAGGTATGCAGTGCCACACGCCCATGGTTATTCAGTTGAATTAATGCTGCGCTGGCTTATTTATATTTACCTACAGCTACAGACAGGTTGGTATGTACCTGTAGGTGCGATCAGCGGCCTTGTTTCAGCCTTCTTTTTAATCGGAGATGAAGCATGATTCATTCATGCCACACTCATTGCCATTTTCTTTATTGCCATAACTACTTGTCTGACCCGTATCTTGGATTATGTGCTGTTAAAACATAGAACGCCCAGCAATAACCTACGCCAAATTATGGAAGTTATACCTGGCTGTGTGCTGATTACGGTCATTGCACCGTATTTAGTCAAAGACAATCCAGCAATTATGAGGGCAATTGTGATGACCCTGCTGGTAGCCTCACGTTTTTCCCTTACTACCAACTGTAGCCATAACAGCGTTAAGAATACTACTGGTATAAAAAACCAATTGTGAAATTACAGTGTGGGTTTATCGGTTGAATGAATGCTTTTTGCCAATTGTCCAACCAATTCGGCATTTTGCGATTCCACCTGATTGAGTTTAGTCGTGGTTTTATCAATCACTTCTTGCTGAACATGCATTTTTTTGGCCAGGTCCTGCATAATTTCCAGGGTTTTTTTTAGGTTTTCCTCAAGTTGAATCACTTTNNACTTGATTGGTAAATTGAGCCCAAATCAAAAAGATCACTGCTATGGCTAAAAGGAGAATAAACCCCCATATAAATATCAACATAGGTGCGCTGCTCGTGTTATTGATTCATCTTTGCCGTGAATCGATGAGATTAAATTAAAAAAGCTTATAATTTTCATATAGCAATCGAAAAATAATTCTAAAATTAACCGTGTCTGGATTGTATTTATTATAAGCGTTATTTTAGGTCTTTAATCCGCTGTCATTTCCAGCAACCAAGGAACTTCATAGCGGTCTATTCATCCTACTGAAGACATGACGTTTACTCAACAGTTAATCGACCATAAGAACAAATTGATAATAATTGAGATACAAGTCTCGCTTAATACTCATCAGTACTGTGAAATTCAATGATGCAAGCTAGCAGCAAGCTTGGCAAACTCATCTGCTTATACTTTAAACAAAGACCACTATTTATGGGTAAAAGATTCGCATAGATCCAGCAAGCGATTGGCATACCCCCATTCATTGTCATACCAGGCAAAAACTTTGGCCTGATGTCCAACCACCATGGTTTGGCTTAAATCGACAATCAATGAATAAGGTGAATGGTTAAAGTCTGATGAAACTAGAGGTTCATCGGTAACATCCATAATTTCGGCATAATCGTGACGTGCCGACTTCACTAAAACTTCATTAATTTTATGCGCTGTAACATGAGATTGAGCAACAAAAGTTAAATCAATGGCAGCGACATTAATGGTAGGTACACGAATGGAATAACCATCTATCCGCTCTTCCATTTTCGGCATAACCCGTTTTAAAGCTCCCAGCGCTGAAGATGTAGTTGGAATAATGTTGTGTCCCGAAGCACGGGCACGACGTAAATCACGATGTGCATGATCCAGTACAGATTGATCTGCCGTCACTGCATGGATTTCGGTCATTAATGCTGTATCAATGCCAAAAGCATCATCAATAATTTTAACCAAAGGCACCAAAGCCTGTGTGGTGCAGGATACGCTGGAGATAATCTGGTCTGTGGCTTTGACTTCGTGATGATTGACACCATAAACAATGGCTGCATCCACACTGTCAAAAGGCGCAGCGCCAATAATGACCCGTTTTGCCCCTGCGCAAATATGCCCTGTTGCTGCTGCACGCGAACGGAATAAACCGGTACATTCCAGCACCACATCTATATTTAAGTCCTGCCAAGGCAGGCTTTCAGGCTGTTGTTGACAAAACACCTGTACCTTTAATTGCGCCAGTCCAGCAGAAATATGTAAAAAAATCTGTTCATCCTGCAAAAGCACTTCAACCTTGCCTTTGAAGCGGCCATGGGTCGTGTCGTATTTAAACAAATGCACCAGTGTTTCTACATCTGCAATATCGTTAATGGCCACGATATCAAAATGAAAATCTTTAGGATTTTCAAACCAAGCACGTAATACATTGCGACCAATTCGCCCGAAACCATTAATGGCTACTCGTTGCATTAGATATCCTTAACTCTTGGGTAGATGTAAACACGACTCTATGTTAATGGATTTTAATGCTNNATCGTTATTATTAATTCGTTTAATCCTTATTTGATTGAGGATTTATTCAATAATTGCTCTGCCCTCTCACTTATTATGTCTTGGAATTATCATTATAATGAAGCTGAGAAAAAATAATAATCTAATAAAAGAACACCCTTTGCCTGTTAAAGAGAATCAGCTATGTTTTATAAGTCGTTAATTTGCATATTCGGAATATTTTCTTCCAGCCCTTGCTTTGCGGAAATGAAATATACCCGTTGCACATCATCAGAAGAACACCGCCTAATTGCCACTTATCGACTCATTCCAAATACCCAATTCACCCAACGAACAAGCTCCAAAACAAGCTGCATTCATTTAAATACGCAAAAAACACAACAAGCCATTGCAGTAAGCAACCCCGTTACACATAACGAAGATTAAGCTCAAGCATTTGATCTGAAAATCTATTTCATCGACTCATTCAAACATAAAGTTTTACATCATTATGAATATAAAGATGGTGTGACTTCGGATGCCAATGTTTTTGAAGACTTAAAATCCGATATTAATCCGTATACCAACTCAACGCATGAACATGTGGTTGGACTCGCTATACAATCAGGACATAACGGAGGAATAAACCACTCAAGTCGTGAACTTAAATTATTTAAAGTTTCTGAGAAGCAGCCGTTTCAATTAATTTTAGATAATTTTATGACAGATTTTCATGCAGCTATTCGCCCAGCATACGAATGTGAGGATGCGGAATCCACATTGTTAAAACGCCATCTCGTTCTATTCACAAGCAAAACCCAGGGTATGCAAGATATTAAATTCAATGAGCAACTTATACGTAATTCTATACCTGGTCCTAAACACATCAGTTTAAAATCAATAAAAAAAGCAAAGTCTGATCATAAAATTTCATCATCAACAGTATTAATTTAACTNNTTTCATCATCAACGGTATAGATTTAACCGGCTGAATCTTTATCAAGATTATGGAATTTAGATAAAGAATCAATGTAATAAGAACAGTCAATTACATCAAAAGCACCCACCCAAAACGCATAAAAATTAAGCAAAAAATCCCCCTAATTCATAGAAATGAGTGAAATAAACCGAATTGTATAAAAAGTCATATAGATCTCCGAAAATCGTTGGTCGATGCGGCTTTTTCCGTTATACTTTAGCGTTTTAAAATTTTAAGCCAGTATCTCAAGCCAGCTTTATAAAAGTAAGACTTGCTTGACATGCTATTAGCCAAATACAAGATTTATGGAGTGACTTGGTTGTGAGTACTCGTTTTATGACATCAGCTGAAATTCGCGAAGCTTTTTTAAGCTATTTTGAATCGCAAGGGCATACACGTGTCGCGTCGAGTTCTCTGGTCCCTACCAACGACCCAACATTATTGTTCACCAACGCCGGGATGAA
>DKLL01000164.1:0-7745 GCA_002455755.1 Acinetobacter sp. UBA6641 | reverse complement strand
GGCACGCCTGAAGAAGATGGCGACCGTTTCATTGAAATCTGGAACAACGTATTCATGCAGTTCAACCGTACTGCGGATGGCGTATTACATCCTCTTCCAGCACCTTCTGTAGATACAGGTATGGGCCTGGAACGTATTTCTGCAGTTTTACAGCACGTTAACTCAAACTACGAAATCGACCTGTTCCAGCACTTGTTAAAAGCTGCGGCTGAAATCATTGGCCTAGATACCACTGAAATTGAAGCTGCCGCAAAAGCTGCAAACAAACCTGTTGACTACCCTGCTTCCCTTAAAGTGGTGGCCGACCATGCCCGTTCATGCTGCTTCCTGATTGCAGATGGCGTGAACCCATCTAATGAAGGCCGTGGTTATGTGCTACGTCGCATCATCCGTCGTGCAGTGCGTCACGGTAACAAACTGGGTGCAACAGGTTCATTCTTCTACAAAATGCTTCAGCCTTTAATTGAAGTGATGGGTGCAGCTTATCCTGAACTTGAAGCAAATAAAGTGCGTATCGAAGCACAATTACTGAAAGAAGAAGAACAATTCGCGAAAACTTTAGAGCAAGGTCTGAAATTGCTGGAAGGCGAATTGGCACAGTTAAAAGGCTCTGTGATTCCGGGCGAAGTGGTGTTCAAACTTTACGACACTTACGGTTTCCCGACTGACTTGACTGCCGACATTGCACGTGAACGTGATTTAACCATTGATGAAGCGGGTTTTGAAACTGAAATGGCAGCTCAGCGTCAACGTGCACGTGATGCAGGTAAATTTGCCATCGACTACAACAGCATTGTAAAAGTTGAAGGTGAAACCCAGTTCGAAGGTTACGAGACAACTCAAGCTCAGGGCCAAATTGTTGCAATCTATAAAGATGGTGAACAAGTTGACGAAGTTGTTGAAGGTGATGAAGCACTGATCGTTCTGAACCAGACGCCTTTCTATGCAGAAAGCGGTGGTCAAATCGGTGATACAGGACTGTTCAAAAACGATACCGGTATCTTTGAAGTTCAGGATACCAAGAAATCTGGTGGTGCATTCGTTCACCAGGGTATCGTGACCATGGGTAGCTTGAAAGCAACTCAATCTGTTGAAGCCATTGTCAAAGCAGACATCCGTGCTGCAACAGCACGTAACCATTCTGCGACTCACCTTTTACATGCCGCCCTACGCCAAGTTTTGGGTTCACACGTACAACAAAAAGGTTCATTGGTGGCGAGCGAACTATTACGTTTTGACTTTGCCAATGATCAGCCGGTGACATTTGAACAGCTGCAAGAAATTGAACGCTTGGTCAATGCTGAAGTCATTGCCAACACTGAGGTGACGACTGAACTGCTTGACATCGAATCTGCCAAAGCCAAAGGCGCAATGATGTTGTTCGGTGAGAAATACGGTGACGAAGTACGTGTACTTTCTATGGGTTCAGTGATCGAAGAGAAAAACTTCTCGATCGAACTTTGTGGTGGTATTCACGTTAAACGTACCGGTGATATCGGACTGTTCAAGATCACGTCTGAAGGTGGTGTAGCAGCGGGCGTACGTCGTATTGAAGCTGTAACGGGTAGCAAAGCGGTTGAAGTGGTTCAAAAAGAAAATACTGAACTCCACTTTATCGAAGGCATTGTCAAAGCTCAAAAAGGCCAAGCATTAGATAAAGTAGCTAGTCTTGCAGAACATGCATCTAGCTTGCAAAAACAAATTGAGCAATTAAACCAAAAATTGGCGAACTTCCAGGCAGCTGAACTTTTAAGCCAAGTTCAAACTGTTGCGGGTCGTTCAACCTTAATCACAACCGTTCAAAACATGGATGCGAAATCGCTTCGCAACCTGCATGACGGGGTAAAATCCAAATTAGACAATGCAGTGATCGTTCTTGCAGGTGTAGAGGGCGACAAGGTGAGCCTGATCGCATCTGTAGCAAAAGACTTTACTGCTTCTATTAAAGCGGGCGACATCATCAAACACTTGGCAACCGAGTTAGGTGGTAAAGGTGGTGGTAAACCTGACTTGGCACAAGGTGGCGCGCCACTTAACGAGAAGTTTGCTTCGGTGATGGCAGATTTAACTGCTTGGATTGAAGCAAAATAAGACTTCACTTTTTGTGTAACTGATCCTGAAAAGGTAATTCAGGATCATGGCTTTTATGGAACAACTATGGCATTAATCGTTCAAAAATATGGCGGTACCTCAATGGGTACTCCCGAGCGCATTTTAAATGTTGCTCGTCGTGTAAAGCGCTGGCATGACCACGGCCACAAGGTTGTAGTGGTCGTTTCGGCAATGAGTGGCGAAACCAATCGCCTGCTTGCTCTCGCGAAAGCCATTACCGAAACCCCTGACCCACGTGAACTTGACCAAATGGTTTCTACGGGTGAACAGGTTACGATTTCTATGCTAGCAATGGCGCTCAACTCTATTGGTGTTGAAGCAAAATCGCTTACTGGTCGCCAGGTTGGTATTAAAACTGACAGCGCGTTCACCAAGGCACGTATCGAATCGATTGATACCGATATATTGACTGAAAATTTAGATGCAGGTCGCGTGCTGGTAGTAGCCGGCTTCCAAGGTTTTGATGCTGCTGGCAACACCACCACACTTGGTCGTGGTGGTTCTGACACTTCAGGTGTTGCACTTGCTGCTGCATTAAAAGCGGATGAATGCCAGATTTACACAGACGTTGATGGCGTATATACCACTGACCCACGTGTTGCACCAAAAGCCAAAAAAGTAGACCGTATTTCATTTGAAGAAATGCTAGAAATGGCGTCGCTTGGTTCAAAAGTATTACAAATTCGTTCTGTTGAATTTGCTGGTAAATATCAAGTACCTTTACGTGTACTTTCAAGCTTCGACAATGACACCGATGGCGCATTTGACGAAGAATTTAAACAAAACGTAGGCACACTAATTACGACTGAATTGGAAGACGACATGGAACAGCCAATTATCTCAGGTATCGCATTCAACCGTGATGAAGCAAAATTAACGATTCTTGGNNTTCACTGTAAACCGTGGCGAGCTTGCAAAAGCGAAAAAAATCCTTGAAGAAACTGCTCAAGCGATTGGTGCACGTGAAGTTGCAACTCGTGATGACATCGTAAAAGTGTCTATCGTAGGTGTAGGTATGCGCTCTCATGCAGGTGTTGCCAGCAAAATGTTCACTGCACTTGCAGATGAAGGCATTAACATCCTCATGATCTCTACATCTGAAATCAAAATTTCAGTGATCATTGAAGAAAACTACCTAGAACTGGCAGTTCGCTCTCTGCATACTGCATTCGGCCTTGACCGCGAATCAGGTGAATCTAGCGCACGTGCTTAATTTGTAGAAACACAAATTTTGGTCATTGTTTGACAAAATTTGCGAAATACTACAAAAAGAATAGAGCCACTATAGTTTTTTTTATAGTGGCTCTGTTATATTTGAACCGAGGATTTTGAAAATATTAACAGAATTATTTTTAGTTAAATTATTGACAGATTGTTCTGATAATATTTCTATGATACTAAGGTTGTGTCTTTTAAATTTTAAAATCAATTGCACGTTTAGCGTTTTGCAAGGAGATAAACATGCTGATTCTAACCCGACGTGTCGGTGAAACATTAATGATTGGGGACCAAGTGAGTGTAACGGTGCTTGGCGTAAAAGGTAATCAGGTTCGTATTGGCGTAAATGCTCCAAAAGAAGTATCTGTTCATCGTGAAGAAATTTACCAACGAATTCAACATGAACGCGCTATGCACGAACACCTGCAACACCTTGATCAGGATTATCAACCCTCTTTTGAGGAAGATAATTTCCCGCAAAATACCCAGAATGACTTTAATCGTTAAACCCTTAAAAGTTGTTCTAATATAAAGCGGCTCTATAGCCGCTTTAAATTTATCTGCTGCTTAATTTTGTCCCAGCAAGGCCAATGCCTTTTTAACCGGTGCATAGCTACGGCGATGCTGATCAATCACGCCATGTTCAGCAATCGCCTCGAAATGAGCTTTGGTTGGATAACCCTTGTGTTTGGCAAAACCAAAGTGCGGATATTGCTGATCCAGCACAACCATCTCACGGTCACGGCTCACTTTTGCCAAAATACTGGCTGCTGAAATTTCCGCATGCAGTGCATCGCCACCCACGACAGCATCACAGCTCATAGCCAAGCCTTGTGGAATTTTATTACCATCGACCAGCACATGTTCAGGCTGAAGCTTCAGAGCTTCCACAGCACGACGCATAGCCAATAACGAGGCCTGTAGAATATTGATCTGGTCTATTTCTTCATGGCTTGCTGAAGCAATCGCCCAAGCCAGGGCTTTTTCTTGNNAATGGCCCAAGCCAAGGCTTTTTCTTGTATCTCTATGAATAATTTTTCACGTTTTTTTTCAGTGAGCTTTTTAGAATCATTTAAACCTTCTATCGGATTGTCGGGATCCAGAATAACCGCAGCCGCAACAACCGAACCCACCAAGGGACCACGCCCCGCCTCATCTACACCCGCAATTTTCATCAATGCCTTACCTACAAAAAAAGAGGCTGAATCAGATCAGCCTCTTTAATTTTAACATGAATTGAATCTGTATTAGCTCACGGCTTCAGCTACACAGGCATTAATGGTTTTAGTCACTGCATTTGAAACAATGGTATTGCGCGCTGCCGGATCAATTGCGGCTGTAGCCAAATCCACAGCAGTTACGCTTTGTGGTGCTTTTTCGCTGACACAACCACAAATTTCAGTTTGAATATTCTGCTTTTGTGTTGCGGTCATGAGTTTGGTTGCATTTTGCCATGCTGGAATAGCATTCAACTCGGTGGTACATTTTGCATTAATTGCAATCTTGATTGCAGTCATACCAAGCTGTTGAGTTGCCGATTGTGCAGTTGATGCTGTACCTGTTGTTGTATCCGTTGCTACACAAGCAGTTAAAGCCAAAGTTAAAGGCGCAAGCACAGCGATAAGTTTTTTCACAGTTAAATCCTGGGTTATAAAATCGGTTGCACGTATTTTGCCGAAACTTTATCTGGGAATAAATGCATATTTCAACTGAATTTTCCACCCTCGGATAATCTGCTCAATAAACCAGCAAGTACTCAGTGTTGCAAGAAACACACGCTTCGTTCCATACCCATCATTTTTAAATATGGGCTTTTTGATTAGCATACGCACACTTTTACAAGAACATATGGGTCGATTGGCATAGCATGAACAACATATCACAATACTATACGCGTACGGCACAAGTACTGCATTGGCTCATGGCTGCTATATTTATTGCTGCATGGTGCATTGGTTTTTATAGCGGAAATTTTTTAAGTTATGAGGTCGATGGCAGCTTTNNCATTACCCGACAGCATGTCAGCTTCCATGAAAGCTTTTGCACATCGTGGACATTTGGCTTTATATCTCATGTTGCTGGCCTTACCCATTACCGGCTGTCTGTTTAGCTGGAGTGCAGGACATCCGGCACCTGTTTTGTATTTATTCGAAATTCCACGTTTGGTTCAGGATGACCCCGATCTTTTAGCCATCGTGAAACCTATACACATTTATTTATCCTGGTTTGCAGGCCTACTTGTCATCGGTCATATTGCAGCGACATTAAAACATCATTTTATTGATAAAGATAATATCTTGCGTAGCATGACCCAACAGGCAAAATAATCAATTTTGTCTCAATCAAAAGCCGCATCAAATCCATATCGATGCGGCTTTTTTATAGCCAGATTTATAATGACAAGTTTAACTATAAATTAGTTCAAAGCGTCTTGGGNNTGTTTTTGTGCTGTTTTTTGCTGCTCTGAACTCATGAATAAGGCTGCGGATTGCCAGACTTTTGAAGCATTTAATTCACTTTTACAGTCTTGCTCGATCACCGGTTTCAACACTTTCTGGGTGAAGGTAGAATTTTTATCCGTTGCAAAAACCGATACAGAACCAGCCAGCAAAGCAACAGCAAATAGCCAGCAAAAACTCTTTTTCACATTAGAACCTAATATTTAACACTTGATAATTCAGCCGATTCCATAATGAATCCGCTGAATCAAAAGCATATTTCAAAATAATCAATTAGGCTAAAGCATCAATTTCCTTCGCCCATTTCTGTTTTTCAGCATCCGCAATAAAAGAGGCTTCAAACGAATTTTTAGCCAATTGTTTCAGTTCATCATTGGATAAATCCAGAGCTTCCGCAATCGCAATAAAGTTATCATTCATATAACCACCAAAATAGGATGGATCATCTGAATTGACCGTCACATGCACACCCTGTTGCAATAAACGACGGATATTATGCTGTGCCATATCGTTAACCACGCAAAGCTTTAAGTTACTTAAAGGACATACGGTTAGAGGCATTTTCTCAGCAATCAAACGCTGCATCAGCGTCAAATCTTCTTCAGAACGCACCCCATGGTCAATACGGTTTACTTTGAGCAAATCCAGTGCTTCCCAGACATATTCAGCCGGACCTTCTTCACCTGCATGTGCCACCACCAAAAATCCTTCTTCTCGCGCTTTGGTAAAGACACGTTCAAATTTAGATGGTGGATGCCCGACTTCACTCGAATCCAGCCCCACCGCAATAATTTGCTCTTTAAAAGGTAAAGCCTGCTCTAAGGTTTTAAATGCAGCTTCTTCACTTAAATGACGCAAGAAACACATGATCAAATGCGAGCTAATCCCCAATTTGCTTTGTGCACGATCACAGGCACGTTTTAAACCCTGAATTACAGTTTCAAAAGCAATACCACGATCGGTATGGGTTTGTGGATCGAAGAACATTTCGGTATGAACCACATGGTCCTCAGCACATTTTTCAAAATATGCCCAAGCCAGATCATAAAAGTCCTGTTCATGAATCAGAACATTGGCACCCGCATAATAGATGTCTAAAAATGACTGTAGATTATGGAAGTTATAAGCCTGTTTTACTTCTTCTACAGATTTATACGGAATATCAATATGGTTACGTTGAGCAATCGCGAACATGAGTTCAGGCTCAAAAGTACCTTCAATATGTACGTGTAACTCCGACTTTGGCATCGCTTGAATAAGCTCGATTTGATTCATATCTTATCCTTATAAAACCTTTCTCTAAAAATAAAAAAGGGCGCAAACCGAGTTTACACCCTATTCTGAATGGGGTGAATTAGCCGCCAAATACAGCAAATTTCAATGCCCACAGTGCAGCAACAATCCAAACCATATAAGGTACAGTTTTAGCTTGCCCTGTCAGCAACTTGATTAATGCGTAGCTAATAAAGCCCATCGCAATACCATCGGCAATTGAATAGGTAAATGGCATGCAGACGATGGTTAAAAATGCAGGAACAGCTTCAGTAATATCATCCCATTCAATGTGTACGATACCCTGAATCATCAACACACCCACGAACAACAATGCAGGTGCTGTAGCAAAACCCGGAACTGATTGCGCTAAAGGTGCCAGGAATAAGCACAATACAAACAACACACCCACAACTACCGCAGTCAAACCTGTACGACCACCGGCTGCAACTCCTGCAGACGATTCAATATAAGGTGTGGTTGAAGATGTACCCAATGCCGCACCTGCTACAATCGCAGTCGAGTCAGCAAAAAGTGCTTTTTTCAAACGTGGCAATTTGCCATCTTTGAGTAAGCCTGCACGATGTGCAACCCCCACCAGGGTACCGGTTGAGTCTAATAAATCCACCAGGAAGAAGACAAAAAACACACCCACCAGACTGGCTGTAAACAAGCCTTCAAAGT
>DKLL01000188.1:23902-30485 GCA_002455755.1 Acinetobacter sp. UBA6641 | reverse complement strand
GTATACAAATTAACTTTTAACCCAATGACGTAACTTCAACTTGGGTAAATTATGACGGTTTTTTTTGCCAGTCATTTAAATAAATTACCATCCGATTGCATACCTATGGCTATTCCTCAACACACCATTGATCAAATTCTGGATCGAACCGATATTGTCGATCTGATTGGTCAGCGCGTGAAACTCAAGAAAACCGGTCGTACCTATTCAGGTTGCTGCCCTTTTCATCAGGAAAAATCGCCATCTTTCCATGTCTATCGCGACAAGCAATATTTCCACTGTTTTGGCTGTCAGGCCAACGGCAACGCCATCCGCTTTTTAATGGACATTGACGGTCGCAACTTTATCGACGTGATGAAGGATCTGTCGAGCCGTACCGGGATTGAACTGCCAAAAGACAATAACGACAGCAATAAAATCAGGTATAAACGTGAAGCAGCAAAACCTGCTCCCACAGCACAGCTGCAAGAGAAACCGAAAAGTCCGACCAGTCAGACTACAGATGCTGTACCTGTAGCACATTTTGACCCTTTTGCAGAATTTCAGACGCAAGAAAACGATTACTATGACGATCCCTTTGCATCCTTTGAACAGATGCCAATGGAAGAAACCGTACAAGACGGCAACCTGTTTGATCTGCTGGAAAATATTGCCCAGTATTACCAACGCCAGTTACCGCAAAGTGCCAGTGCACAGCAATATTTTAAACAACGTGGTTTAAGTGCAGAAACCATTGGCTACTGGCGCTTAGGCTATGCACCTGAAGATTGGCAACACCTTGAAAAAGCCTTTCCACAGGATATTGAGGGCTTAAAACTGGTCGGGCTGATCCGGACCAGCGACAATGGCCGCGATTTTGACCTGCTGCGCGACCGGGTCATTTTTCCGATTCGTGACGCCAAAGGCCGCGTGGTCGGTTTTGGTGGCCGTGCCTTGAATGATGAAATCAAGCCCAAGTACATTAACTCGCCAGACTCTGAAGTGTTTCATAAAAACCAGTTGCTGTATGGTTTATATGAAGGCCGCAAACAGAAAGCCCAAGACTGGCTGATGGTCGAAGGCTATATGGATGTCATTGCCTTGCAGCAATATGGTATTGCTGGAGCTGTAGCAACACTGGGAACAGCGAGTAATACCGAACACCTGAATATTTTATTCAAACAAAATAATCGTATTACCATTGCTTTCGATGGGGATGCTGCCGGACAAAAGGCTGCGCGCCGTACTTTGGAAATTGCCCTGCCGCTGCTGAATGATGGCCGCGAACTGAAGTTCTTTGTCCTTCCCAATGATCATGATCCGGATTCACTGATTCGCCGTGAAGGCATTGAAAATTTTCACCGTCTGCTACAGCAGGCACCATTACTCTCCGATTTTGTCTTTGCACATCTTACCCGGAACCATGATGTAACCAAGCCGGAAGGCAAAAGTCAGGTCATGGGCGAATTACGCCAGCTGACCGAACTGTTGCCGAAACAGGGTTCCTACCGTTACTTATTACAGCAGTTCTTTAGAGAAAAACTGGGCTTTAACCGCAAATGGCAACCGCAGGTCAACAATGACGCATCCCTAAGCTTTAGCACCAAGATTGATGCGGAAGAATATGTCATTGCCATCTTGATGAATCATCCCTATCTGTATATTCATTTTGAACCGCTACGCGCCTTGATTTCTCACGACCAATTGCTGTTTAAAATTCTTGATATCTTCAATATCATTTTTGATGATTTACCTGATGATACCGAGCTGTCGCAGTATTATGTCCTAGGAGCCTGTGCGCCTTATCACCATGATCTGCAAAATATTTTGCTACATGCCAATGTTAGTGACTACACATCATCACCCGAGCAGGCCGATAAACTGGCAGAAGATTTTTCCATTAAACTGCAATATCAATGCCTGCAACAAAAAATCAAATCGAAAAAATTTACCAGCATTGCCGAAATGCGCAATCTGAAACAGAAAATTTATGAGATTGATAAGAAACGCTCACTTACCCTGCTGGAAGACTAAGCGAGCGGCTATAATTTAGTATTTATGATTCATGCTTGGTATTACGCCGTTTGGCAAATACATCTTCTAATTGTTCACGCATGGATTCAAAACAAGCTGGATCTTCAGCTTTGGCGGCCTGACGTAATAAAATAGACGTTGGATGCAAAAGCTTTTGCGTTAAACGGTGTGAAAATTCCTGTAAAACCAGTTCGGCATTTTCACCGCTGTGAATTCGCTTCATTGCCAAAGCCAGTTCTTCTTGTCTGAGGGCTTCACCCTGCTCACGATAAGTCCGAATGGTACTGCTGGCTTTTTTGATTTTTTGCTGGGTCAATAACTCTGTGGCCAACCGATTAACCATCAGCTCGGCTTCAACCGCAGCCTGGCGACGTTGAGCCAGATTGTCATCAATCACGCTCTGTAAATCATCGACGCCATAAAGATACACGCCATCCAGGGATTCTACTTTGGGATCAATATCGCGCGGAACGGCTAAATCGACCAAAAGCATTTGTTGATAACGACGTTTTTTTAAAGCTGTTTTGACATCTTGATATGCAATGACCTGATGCAAACTTCCGGTACAACTTGAAATGACGTCTGCACGGTGCAAATTTGCAGCCAATTCAGAAAATTCAATAATTTCTACATCAACACGATGGGCAATTTCCTGGGCCAGACTTTCTGCACGGGCACGGGTCCGGTTGCAAATCAGGACTTTACCCACGCCCATTTCTGCTAAATGCTTCGCTACCAGACTGTTCATTTCCCCTGCAGCAACCACCATCACAGTCATTTTTTCAGGCTTGCTAAAGACCTGCAATGCCAGCTGGGCAACCGCATAACCCATGGAAACCGCATGACTACCGACCGCTGTTTCCGAGCGCACCCGTTTCGCAGCATAAAAAGCATATTCAAAAATTCGGTTTAAATCCGGGGAAACGGTATGTGCATCTTTGGCCAGAGACAATGCTGATTTCACCTGTCCCAAAATTTGCGGTTCACCCAGCATCAGTGAATCCAGACCACTGGCCACCCGCATTAAATGGGTCACTGCCTGCGCATTTTCATAACGATATACATGATTAAACAATTGTTTAACATCTAGACCATTTGCTTCGGCGAGCCAATTCATTACCATGTCCACATTTTCAGACATGGCATAAACTTCAGTGCGGTTACATGTAGAGACCACCACCATATCATTCAGGTCATGGTTTTTGCTTTGCAGGGCAAGCAGCTGCATTAATTTTTCAGGATTAAATGCAATCTGCTCACGCAGCTCTACAGAGGCAGTTTGATGGTTGACACCCAATGCAAAGAAAGACATATCAGATCATCATTTCGCTAAATTTATGCTATTGTGCGGTATTGGTGTCATAAAAAGCATTACTTGGATCAAGAAAAATTGCGTCAAACAAATAGCCGGATAAACGGCATGACAATTAAGCAATATTCTACCACATTCTTACTTGTGGGTAGCATGGCTTCCAGTGCTCATATTAGAGCATCTGGAGAAATTTATCATGCCAATTCAAACTATAATGCCATAAAACAAAGCATGATTGCCGAGTTTGCACTGACTTATCATGACATACCTACAGCATTACATAACTACACTGTGCTTGCAATTAAAAGCAATTCAACCACAGTAAAACAGCGTGCTTTAAATATTGCCCTAGAACAAAATGACTTAAAAGCGGCGCTAGATATTGCCACCCACTGGGTAGTGCAAGAACCGACTGACGTCCCGGCTTTATTTTACCTTTCACATATTGCGCTGAAATCGCATGAGTACGAGCTGGCCTCCGAAACCTTAGATAAAATTTTAAATATTGATCCGGATGCAGATTTAGAAAAGATTCTGGTGGGAATTGCTCCTGAAGACCCTGAAGATCGGGATTATCTGATTGATGCTTTACGTAAAAGTAAAGAACGGGATAATCCTTCCATACTGGTACTGATTGCAGGTTTAGAAGCTCAAAACGGTCAACTGGAACAAGCACTGAACACCATTAACCGTGCTTTAAAAAAGCGTGCCAATGTGACCGCTTTCATTTTAATGAAAGCCAATCTGCTCAGTGCTTTGGGGGATGATGAAGCAACGCTAAAATGGTATGACAAAGCCAGCCGCAAACATAAAAACAATATAGAAGTTCGCTTATCCGAAATTAAATATTTGATTAAATTAAATAAATCAGAAGAAGCACTCAGCAAACTGGAAATCCTGTTAAAAAAATGGCCACATGAAGAAGAAGCCCTGTTTATAGCCGGTTTAACCAGTATTGACCTGGAAGAATATGAAAAAGCTGAAAAATATTTAGTCGAGCTACGCTATTCCACTCAGTACCAAAATGAAGCCTATTACTATCTGGCGGTCAATGCAGAAAGAAAACAGCATTTCGAAACGGCAAAAGCCTATTACCGTCTGGTGGATGACAGCCTGTACACGGTTTCACGCCGCAGCATGATTAATATTTTTACTGCCCAAAACCAGCCTGCCGATGCGCTGCGTTTCCTTACTCAAGAACGGGTCAATTATCCGCAGTATGCCAGTTTCCTTTATCAGGCTCAGGCCGATATTTTAAAACGAATGGACAATAAAAAAGCAGCGATACGTCTGCTTGAAGAAGCCATTAAAAACGTGCCGGATGATCCCGAACTGATCTATTCCGAGGTGTTATTACTCGATCCTTTTCAAGATCGAGATAAGCTGGATAGATTATTGAAAAAATTGCTCGAAATTGAACCCAATAGTCCGACTTACCTGAATGCCTATGCCTATACGCTAGCACTACAAAACCGGCGTTTGGATGAGGCGCGTCAGTATGTCGAGCATGCCCTGGAATTTGCCCCTGAACAAGCCTCTATTTTGGATACACTTGGTTATATCACTTTTCTACAAAATGACTTTAAAACCTCGGCTCAGGTGTTAGAAAAAGCTTATCAAATCAGTCAAAGTGCAAAAATTGGGGTTCGCTATGCAAAATCCCTTTATATGCAAGGTGATCTGACAAAATTTAATCAAGTGTTACAACAATTACAAAAAAAATACCCCAATGATCCTCAATTAGAGCAATTGAAATCGTTACTGTTACCGCAACAAATGAAAAAGAGTTAAAAATCTGTATGCACATTTTTTCAAAATTCAGCTTAAGTCTGATTGCCACAAGTACCCTCATACTGACTGGTTGCCAGCAATACACCCAACCTCAAGCGCCAAGTAGTACTCAAATTCCAGAAGCAGCGAAAAATTTCAACCTGCAAGGTAAAATTGGTGTCAAAACGCCAAAACAATCCGGCAGTGCATTTTTTACCTGGGTACAAGAGCAAGAGGAATTTGATATCGAGTTAAGCGGAATTTTGGGTGTAGGTAAGACCCAGATTTCAGGCCAACCGGGCAATGTCACTCTCAACAGCGCCAAAACAGGTGTGATTCAAGCGGGCACTCCTGAAGAATTGCTGGAACGTGCCACAGGCTGGCAGGCCCCGATTACCCATTTAGTCGACTGGGTTCAGGCCAAACCGGCAACCACACGGGCAAAAATAAGTAAAGATGAGCAAAACCGTCCCATCCAGTTTTTGGAAGATGGCTGGACTGTTGACCTGAGTTATAACGAGCAAGCGCAATTGCCGAATAAATTGATTTTGAAGCAGACCCTTGAGTCTGGTCAGGAAAACCGTATTACAATGCTCATTCAAAATCGTTAAGCCCATTCTAAAGTTCGAAATTCTATGATTCGTGTTCCCTCTCCTGCCAAGCTTAATCTTTTTTTGCATATCACCGGTCGTCGTGACGACGGCTATCATGAATTGCAAAGTATTTTTCAGCTCATCGATTTATGTGACTGGCTGGAATTTAGCCAAACAGCAAGTCCTGAAATTAACATTGATGGATTAAGCAGCGTCGATTTAGAACACAACCTGATTTTCAAGGCCACACAGATTTTAAAGCCGTATGCAAAAGCATATTCCGGCTTAAATATCCACATTGAAAAAAATATTCCCATGGGTGCTGGACTTGGGGGTGGCTCTTCAAATGCAGCGACGACCCTCATTGTGCTCAATCAGTTATGGCAATGTGGCTTAAGTATTGAGCAGTTGGCTGAACTGGGACTCAAGTTAGGTGCCGATGTTCCTGTTTTTGTCCATGGGCGGAATGCTTGGGCGGAAGGTATTGGTGAACACTTAACATTCATAGACTTAGATCAAAAACAATACATTGTGTTAAAACCTGATTGTTTTATCAGCACTCAACTGCTTTTTTCACAAAAAACGTTGACAAGAGACACGAAGCCTACTAAATTTTGCGCCTATCAGTTAAAGCCATTTAACTTCGGAAATAACTTTGAGCCTTTGGCCAAAAGCCTATATCCTGAAGTGAATGAAGCGATGCAGTATTTAGACCAGTTCGGTATTGCAAAACTTACAGGTACAGGTGCTTGTGTTTTTACTGAAGTAACTGCTGATATGAATATTGATGAGATTTTAACTCATTCACCATGTAAAGCTTACCTGGTCAATAGTTTAAATGAATCACCATTACGTCATTTCAAGGTTATATGATAGGGGCGTCGCCAAGTGGTAA
>DKLL01000188.1:0-23814 GCA_002455755.1 Acinetobacter sp. UBA6641 | reverse complement strand
AATCCAGCCGCCCCTGCCATTTTTCTCAAAAAAGACAGAGCAATGTTTGCATGTTGATTTGTTAATTCACCTTGACAGAGAACAGCAAAAATATTAAAGTTCTGCCGCATTAGGGGCGTCGCCAAGTGGTNNGAATCCAGCCGCCCCTGCCATCTATTTCATTACATACCAACCGCCAAGGGTGCTTCATGCCCAATCTTGTCGTTTTTAGTGGAACTGCACATCCACAATTCGCCCAAAAAGTCGTAAGCCACCTGCACATTCCTTTAGGTGCAGCATCTGTAGGTCAATTTTCTGACGGTGAAATCGCTGTCGAAATTACTGAAAATGTTCGTGGTAAAGACGTATTCCTTGTACAGCCTACTTGTGCCCCAACGAACGACAACCTGATGGAAGTCCTCGTTATGGCCGATGCTTTACGTCGTGCAAGTGCAGGTCGTATTACTGCTGTCATCCCCTACTTCGGATATGCTCGTCAAGACCGTCGTCCTCGTTCAAGCCGTGTGCCAATCACTGCAAAAGTTGTAGCAGATATGCTGACAACTGTCGGTATTGACCGCGTAGTAATGATCGACCTTCATGCTGACCAGATTCAAGGTTTCTTCGATATCCCTGTAGACAACATCTACGGTACTCCTGCATTACTGGCTGACCTTCGTCAACAGCAGCACCATAATCTTATGGTTGTTTCTCCAGACGTTGGTGGTGTAGTTCGCGCACGTGCTGTAGCGAAACAAATGGGTGATATCGATCTTGCAATCATCGATAAACGTCGTCAAAAAGCCAATGAATCACAAGTGATGCATTTGATTGGTGATGTGAAAGATCGTGACTGCGTGATCGTGGATGACATGGTAGATACAGCAGGTACCTTGTGTAAAGCAGCTGATGCACTGAAACAATTTGGTGCTCGCCGTGTGGTTGCCTATGCAACTCACCCGGTACTTTCTGGCAAAGCTATTGAGAATTTGAAAAACTCTGTGATCGACGAACTTGTTGTAACAGACACTATTCCTCTTTCTCAGGAAGCCCAAGAACTTGGCAAGATTCGCCAAGTTTCAGTAGCCAGCATGGTTGCTGAAACAATTCGTCGTATTAACAACGAAGAATCTATTAGCGCAATGTTTGATTCTTATCTATAATATAGCGCTAAATTTCCAAAACCCTGCTCTAGGCAGGGTTTTCTATCGCTGAGCTGGTCGAAAACTCAGCTTAATTACACTTAAATTAGGAATGTCTATCATGGCAAACTTCGTATTAAACGCAGCAGCACGTGAAGAAGCAGTACAAGGGAAAGGTTCGAGCCGCCGCCTTCGTCTTCAAAACAAAGTACCAGCAATCATCTACGGTTCAGGTGAACCTGTTGCAGTAACTTTAGAACTTCGCGAACTTGTAAAAGCCCTTGAAAACAATGCTTTCTTTGAAGAAGTTGTTGAAATCAAAGTTGGCGATAAAGTTGAAAGCGTTAAAATTCAGGCTTTACAACGTCACCCAGCTAAAAACACACCTATGCACGCTGACTTCAAACGCGCATAAGTGTTAACGGTGTAAATTAGTGTCAAAACTTTCGCTAATTGTTGGTTTGGGCAATCCTGGTAAGGAGTACGCCCAAACCCGCCATAATGCAGGCTTCTGGTTCGTTGAACGCCTTGCAGAACAATATGGCATCTCTCTCAAAGCCGATCCTAAATTCTACGGAATCAGCGGTCGCGGTAATATTGAAGGTCAAGACATTCGTCTGCTGTTACCCACAACCTTTATGAATGCCTCTGGCAAAAGTGTTGTACCCTTCGCCAAATTCTATCAAGTTGCTCCCGAAGCAATGCTGATTGCACATGATGAGCTGGATATGAATCCCGGTGTCATTCGCCTGAAAACAGGTGGTGGTCACGGTGGACATAACGGTTTACGTGATATCGTTCCGCATACAGGTCCTAATTTCCACCGCTTGCGTATCGGTATTGGGCACCCGGGTTCCAAAGAACGCGTATCGGGTCATGTCCTGAGCAAAGCTCCGAGCAGCGAACAAGGTTTAATGGATGATGCTATTGCACATGCTTTATCCCGCATTAAATTGCTGGTGAACGGTGACATACAGCCAGCCATGAATCAAATTAATGCCTACAAACCGAACTGATCATTCTACAAATAATTGAATTTTCCTTCTTGCCATGTTGCTTTTTTCGGAGCAAAATGCGCTTTCTGCGGATTACTGATCCAGTAAGAAGTGATTTGATTTAACTAAGATAAAATCTTAGGTCAACTAAGGAGACGCTAGCCATGCTTTCTCGTTTATTAAAAGCTAAAATTCACCGTTGTGTCGTAACACAAGCAGAATTACATTATGAAGGTTCTTGTGCAATTGACGGCGTGTTAATGGATTTAGCCGGTATCCGTGAATATGAAGAAATTCATATGTGGAACGTGACTAATGGTAAGCGTTTTACCACTTACGCCATCCGTGGTGAAGAAAATTCAGGCATCATTTCAGTGAATGGTGGTGCTGCTCTGCAAGCCGATGTCGGTGATCTGATGATCATTGCTACATTTGGTGATTTCACTGAAGCTGAAGCCAATGCCCATAAACCTCGCCTGGTTTATGCAAATCCGGACAATACTGTGAACCACACGGCCAACTGTATTCCTGTTCAAGTGGCTTAAAGTTTAAAGATATGAAAAGCTCGCAATATGCGGGCTTTTTTATTGCCCATTAATTTCATTTTATTATTCACATAATTATTATGTATATGACTAAGTGATCTATAGAAAGCGGCACCATTCACTAAAAACGGGACTATACTTATGACACATCGCTTCAGGGCGGGGTGCAATTCCCCACCGGTGGTAATTTAAAACTATATTTCTATAGGATTTAATCAGCCCACGAGCCTGTAAACCAAACAGGGTTTACTGGCAGATTTGGTGAAAGACCAAAGCCGACGGTATAGTCCGGATGAAAGAAGACGACGTAACCGATATTTATATGTGATATATCGCTGCGACCCCATTTCTGCATCAGTCCTGAAATGTTCAACCGTATCTATATTTTACGAGAGCGTTTCAATGTCCAGTTTAATTCAACCTGAAATTTTCTTTTCTGCCCTTGCTCCTGCTGAGCAACGTATTCAACAAGCCCTAGAAGATATCCGCCAGGGCAAACCTGTTCTGGTAATGGATGACTTTGACCGCGAAAATGAAGCCGACCTGATTGTTGCCGCAGAAACATTAACTGTAGAAACCATGGCACGCATGATTCGTGATGGTTCAGGTATTGTCTGTTTATGCTTAACCGATGAATTGGCCAATCATTTGGAACTTCCACCCATGGTAGCTGACAACTCAAGCCAGTTTAAAACAGCATTTACCGTAACCATTGAAGCAGCGACAGGCGTAACTACCGGTGTTTCGGCCCAAGACCGCACTACCACAGTCAAAGCGGCAATTAAAGATGGTGCGGTGGCAAGCGACTTAAACCGACCGGGCCACGTGTTCCCTTTGCGTGCCCGTGAAGGTGGTGTCTTGACCCGTCGTGGCCATACTGAAGGTACCATTGATTTGGCACGTTTAGCCGGTTTAAAATCTGCTGGAGTTCTATGTGAATTGACCAATCCTGATGGGAGTATGGCATCTGGCATTCAGGTACTATCTTATGCACAAACCCATCATTTAACCGTGATGACCATTGAAGAACTGGTGCAATACCGTTTAAAGCACCGGATCTAATCACATACTAAAATTTAACATTCAGCCAGTTTAATTTGCACCCCAAAATCCGGACACTCTTGGTCTAATTTGAAGGGTGCTTTTTTAATGGCTAAACGCTCAAGAATTCAAATTGAAAGTTGTTAAACATTACTTGTCTGCTCACGGTGACTCAGTAACGGGGCAAATTTTTAATGCTCATAGATCTGATGTTCAAAAGCAGAGTAAGGCATTTAAACTTTATGGCGTGCCCGGCCTGGAACGTTGAAAATCTCAAACCGGTTTTACTGTTGAATTTAAATATCAGGCTGTCAAAGCCATACATGATGAAGGCATTTCCTTAAGGGAAGCTATGCAACGTTTTTATCTTAAAGAAACAAGAGAAATATGTCACGTAAAGGCAACTGCCTGAATAATACTGCAATGGAAAGCTTCTTTGGAATACTAAAATCGGAATGTTTCCATGGTGAAAAATTTAAATCGGTTGATGAGTGGGAGCAAAAGGTAAAAGAATATGTTCACGATTACTTAACCATGAACAAATCAAGGTTAAATTAAAAGGACTGACCCCTGTTGAATATAGAAATCAACCCTTAGAGTCCGCCTAACTTAGCGTCTAACTTTTGGGGTCAGATCAGATTTGCTGGATTTTTTATATCGCTGATAATCAAAAGAGTCAAAAAATGGATTCAAATTTATTTAGAAGGATGATAATACCACACTGTAAATACCGTACCCTGCAACAAGAATCAAAATTGCAGCACAGATACCCAGCAATTTTGAATACCAGCACGACTGGGATAATTTATTAAAAGAAAAATACATTATAGATAAGGTTGCGAAATCTAAAACAATCCAACTGAGTGTTAATAACCACAGGCTCATATCCAGATGTGGGGTCACAGTGACAAATTGCGGAAAAAATGACGCAAAGAAAATAATATCCTTGGGGTTGGAAATACCCACCAGAAAACCGGTCTTAAATCCGCCTTGAACCGGTTTTAAATGTCTTCCCTCCTCAGTATGACCAGCCCATACCTCTTTGAGCAAACCCAAGCCCAGATAGGCAATATATAGGCAACCCAATAACTGAATCGCGTTCAACCAGTTTCCATTAATAACCAGTAGACCCTTTAAGGTCAGAACTGATAAAGCGATTAAAATCAGCGAAGCAAAATTTGTCCCGAATATGGTTCTCAATGCAGCAGAATAACCACCACGCAGGCCTGCACTTGCCACCAGCAGCATGACTGGACCTGGCGTGGCAATCATCACAATTACTGCAAGACAATACAGCACATATTCAGTCACATTCATTCTTTCAGATTTGATCCTATATAAAAAAAAGAGGACTTATTCGTCCTCTTCATCTAAATTCAACAAATGTTGGCCCATGCCATCAGCTCGCAAGAAAGCCAAATCATAACTGGCTTTGGCCAGGGCAAGCACACGATGTTCAAATTCATCCCAAAGCGGGCGAACCTGCTTATAGTGAATGCCTAAACCGCTATCATCAGTAAGATGCCGATTTTTTTCACAAAGTTTCAGTGCATGATACAACTTACGCCCGGCAGTGGCATCATTACGCAAGCGGATGCGTTTAGATAAAATAAAGCTTTCGACTTGTGCCAGATTGGCATTTGGCAACATTGGCACCAAAATTTGATTCAGCTGTGCATCCAGGCGTTGCCAGACTACGGTATGTTGCTCTGTTGTATAGGTATTCCATTGAATCACTTCATGATTAAAACGACGGCAACCCCGACATACCGAATCACCAAACACGGTAGAGCAACGTCCTGCACATGGAGTCAAAGAGGCAATTCGACGATCAGTATTCAAAATAAACTCCGCAATTCAACAATGTTCAGACCCAACGGATTGAGACCATTTTCTGATTTAATATGAAATAGGCACAGGCATCATACATCCCGACACAGCAAATTAAAAACCATATTTTGCGAAGGGTTTTCTCGCTAATTCTGACAATTCAAGGTAAAATATGCGCCTTAAATTTTGTCCTGTCTTAAATACATTTGGAGTATTCCATGAACGCTACTGTAGAACAGCTTGCACCTGTAGAACAGCAAGCGACCACTGAATGGGTTGTTGCCGCACTTTATCAATTCAAAGAAGTTCAAGATCCTGCCAATCTTCAACAACGCCTTCTTGATTTGGTGAAAACCATCAATCTTTGTGGAACTCTAATTGTAGCCGGTGAAGGCATTAACGGTACTGTAGCCGGTGACCGAGCAGCAATTGATACCATTCATCAATTTCTGCTGAATGAAGGCTTTAACGCAATGGAATATAAAGAGTCACATAGCTCTGACAAACCATTCCGTAAAATGAAAATCAAACTTAAAAAAGAAATTGTAACCCTGGGCGTTGAAGTAAAACCGCGCGATTTAGTCGGTCACTATCTAGATCCAAAAGAATGGAACGAACTGATTGCACGTGATGATGTCATCCTGATTGATACACGCAACGACTACGAATATAAAGCCGGTACGTTTAAAGGCGCAATTGATCCTAAAACTGAAACCTTTCGTGAATTCCCGGAATACGTTAAACAAAACCTTGAACAGCACAAAGACAAGAAAATTGCCATGTTCTGTACTGGCGGTATTCGCTGTGAAAAATCAACCTCATTATTACTTCAAGAAGGCTTTAATGAGGTGTATCACCTGAAAGGTGGCATTTTAAAATACCTGGAAGAAACCCCTACTGAAGAAAGTATGTGGGAAGGTGAATGTTTTGTATTTGATGGTCGTACTGCGGTAACGCATGGTGTAGAGGAAGGCCAAAACATTAAGTGTCATGCCTGTGGCTGGCCTCTGCTTCCTGAAGAAGCTGAACTTCCAAGCTATGAACACGGTGTATCATGTAAATACTGCATTGACAAAACGACCGAGAAACAAAAAGCCGGTTTTCGTATGCGTCAGTCGCAGATTGCAGCAGCTAAACGTAAACGCCTTTAATCTAAAAATACCTAATAAAAGCCCTTACTTGAGGGCTTTTTATTTACCGCAAATCAACAATAAATAAAAAAAAGATCACCAATTTTTACCATTAAGGTATGTTAAGTCACAAATAATCTGATATTCTAAGATTAAAACTACAATAACTCTATAACCCATTCATTTTTAACGTGAAATATTTAACATATAACCTAAAAAAGTAACATGAAAAAGGAGCTAAATTATGTCAAGAACAATTAGTCGCTCAGCCAGTTATACACGACGTTTTCACTTAGTCCGTGAAAAGAATCTTCAAAAAGCAGAACAGATCAAATACGCCTTGGAACAAGAATCCCATCTTTTTATTGTGATCATGGGTGCGGTTATTGGCAGTATTTTTTCCATATTCATTGCCTATCACCTTACCCCTAATTTTATAGAATACGCCCTACTCAGTATGATTCCTTTTGCACTCGCCTATAGTTTAAGAAAAGTTTATATCCATACTCTGATTCATAGCCAGGAATAATCAGGACTGATTACCTGGCTATGCTTTACCCTACCTCTAATAAACTTTAGGATGGTGTAAATATCACGATTAATTTTATAACTTTATGAATCTGACAGAATGGATTATCTCCATCATGGAACAACTGGGCTATCTCGGTATTGCCCTGCTGATGTTTCTTGACAATGTATTTCCGCCTATTCCTTCGGAAATCATCATGCCCTCCGCTGGCTATTCTGCATCACAAGGTCAGCTTACGTTATTTGGGGTAATTATTGCTGGCTGTATAGGCTCACTGCTCGCTGCAGCTTTCCTGTATTGGATTGGCTATCAGTTCAAACATGAAAGCATTTTTCGCTTTATAGATCGTTATGGCAAGTATTTGTTCATCAAATCTTCAGATGTTAAAAAGTCACTGGACTGGTTTGAACACTATGGACATCGCATCGTATTCTTTGGCCGTATGATTCCAGCTGTACGTTCTCTGATTAGTATTCCAGCAGGCATGAGTCGAATGCCTTTCTGGAAATTTATGTTTTACAGTGGATTAGGCACCATCATCTGGACCACTTTTCTGGCCTATGTCGGATTTTATTTTGGTGAAAACCAGCAGCTCATGCAGCAAATCTTCAGTAAAGTCAGTTATGTGATTATTGCCATTGTAATTGTCATCATTGGCTGGATTGTATACCGTAGACAGCAGCGTAAAAATCGCCCATCCTGAATCAAGGTGATCTTCAGGAGACGAAGACGATGTCGCATTATCTTAAACATTTTGCTGTTGTTTATAGTATGGTCTTAATCCTGTTAGTGATTATCTTGATTTATACCTTAAAACTTGGTGTCATTACCCTGCTGCCTGGATTAATTGCCTGTGCTTTTCTAAGTGCGAGACATTTTGTCAAAAAAGAACAACGCTTACCGAGTGTCAAGGAAAAAAATACCCTGGTTTGGGGATCCACAGTAGTCGCCATGACCATTGGTTTTATCGTACTGTTGGTTTCGATTATTATGCATCCACGCGCTAAAGAAATTCTAATGACAATAGGTTATGCCGGGAGAGCTCGAAATTCATGGCTGGTCGCAGCTGCCATTGCCCTACATGGTCTGATTTTTCATATCGCTTATAATGGTTATGCCCGATATACTTTAAACAAATATAAATAGGTTCTATTGATAAATGACCCTTATCTGCAATAAAAATTCACGCCTAAAAAAAGCACCCTAAGGTGCTTTTTTATTTAACGAACGAATTTGCAGTATGAGCCACGATATACGATCCAAAATCTAACATTAACTGGCATAAAGTACATGAGCTGCGATTAGAGCAACGCAAGACGTATCATCACGCTGGTGTGTGGTACATTAAATACAATTCATTTAAATTATCTGGAATTTCTTCAGCAATTTCATCCATAAGCTGACCGTTGCGGCGGAAAGATTCCATTTGTGGATCTTCTTCATCTACGCCACTGAAGACCATCATCGGTAAAGTTAAATCTACCAGTTGCTCTTCATGTTCAGGCGTGAACCAGGCTTCTTCGTTTAAGAACATGGCATCCACAAAGCCAACACTCCAGTCACCCAAACTTGAATCCACATCTGCTTCTTCAATTTCAAAAGGAAATTCAATTCCTTCTTCATTCGCCAGGCTTTGACGAATTGATTCTAACCATGCTTTTACTTGGGCAATGATTTCAGCCGGTACTTTCTTTTGATTGTTGTCAAAAAGTTCATCCAACCATTTATCGAATTTCGGACCAACCGCAATTGCACATAAAAAGCCATGAGTAGCCGGAAAATCTAGACCATATTCATTTTGGTCGCCATCTAGATATTCGCTCAAAAGGTCTAAATCTAAAGCACTCATTTAAAATCCAGGTTTGTAAAATAACTACGGCATAGCATAGCATTTTAGCCGGCTATACAGAATCCTATTTTAGCCTTCTTCATCATCAAAATCGTCGTCATCATCCAGATCATAATCGAAATCTTTCAGCTCACGCTCTAAACGACGTTGTGCGAGAAGGTCATCAATGAGACGACGTTTTTCTAACGACTCTTTAGCACTAATTTTGCTTGATACTTCATCAAAACTAACATCATCATCACTGTAGCTATCATCTAGTTCAAAATCTGTAGAAGACACTAAAACTACCTCATTGTGAAAAATGTAAAGGGTCNNAACTACCTCATGGTGAAAAAAAGTGAATGGGTCTAGGCGCTATTTATCCTGCTTATGCATTATTGTCAAGTATTTTTATTTTTTTACCCCAGAAATACGATTTAATCTTGTTTTTTACCTCAGAAATTGTGTATTTATGAACACCTAGAATTTTTATCATGCCGTATAAAGAAAACGTAAAATATTTTCAGAGCAAAACCTCACGGACTTGAAAAAAAGAATTCCACCCCAATATTGAAAACAGTTGTTAAATCAAATTCATATTTTAAATGAGACTTGAACAATCAATATTCAAAACAATTTTAAGCGAATTGTGCTATCATGCACGGTTTTTCACTGCCACAGATTCAACGAAGAGTAAGCAAAGATGAGCGATATGACTTCCCCTACTTCGCAAGTAGCGGCTCTGATTAGCCGAGGCAAAGAGCAAGGTTACCTAACTTACGCTGAGGTTAACGATCATCTCCCAGACTCGATCACGGAAAGCGAACAGATTGAAGACATCATNNGAAGAAGAAGCTGCTGCCGTACTTGCATCTGTTGAAAATGAGCCTGGACGTACGACAGACCCTGTACGTATGTACATGCGTGAAATGGGAACGGTTGAACTGTTAACGCGCGAAGGCGAAATTAGCATTGCCAAACGTATTGAGGAAGGTATTCGTGACGTTCTTCATTCTATTGCGTATTGGCCAAATGCCGTTGAAGTTGTATTAAAAGAATATAATGATGTGGTCGAAGGTGAACGTCGTCTTGCCGATATTTTATCGGGTTATCTAGATCCCGAATCTGATGAAGAAATTCCAGAAGTTTTAGAAGATGAGGCAGAAATCGATGAAGATGAAGAAGCAACCTCTAAAACCACCAAAGATGTAAAACTGGATGATGATGACGAAGAAGAATCTGAAAGTGACGATGATTCTGAAGGTGAATCAGGTCCTGATCCAGAAATTGCACGTGTACGCTTTGCTGAACTGGAAGAAGCATGGAAAGTGACTAAAGCTGCCATTGCAGAACATGGCCGTAACAGCAAACAAGCTGAAGAAGCGCTTGAAGCCCTTGCAACCGTGTTTATGATGTTCAAGTTTACCCCACGTCTATTTGACATTATTTCTGAAATGATTCGTGGCACCCATGAACAAATCCGTACTTCTGAACGTGAAGTGATGCGTTATGCAGTACGTCGTGGCCGTATGGATCGTACACAGTTCCGTACTTCTTTCCCGGGTCAGGAATCAAATCCAGCCTGGTTAGATGAGCAAATTGCCAAAGCACCTGCCGAGCAAAAAACTTATCTAGAAAAAGTACGTCCAGATGTATTGGCATTCCAGCAAAAGATTGCCGACATCGAAAAAGAATTGGGCTTGAATGTTAAGGACATTAAAGACATTTCTAAACGTATGGCAGTAGGTGAAGCGAAAGCTCGTCGTGCCAAGAAAGAAATGGTTGAAGCCAACTTGCGTCTGGTGATTTCGATTGCGAAAAAGTATACCAACCGTGGTTTGCAATTCCTTGACTTGATCCAAGAAGGTAACATCGGCTTGATGAAAGCCGTAGACAAGTTTGAATACCGTCGTGGTTATAAATTCTCGACCTATGCAACTTGGTGGATTCGTCAGGCAATTACCCGTTCGATTGCCGATCAGGCACGTACCATTCGTATTCCGGTACACATGATTGAAACGATTAACAAGATCAATCGTGTATCTCGACAATTGCTTCAGGAAATGGGTCGTGAACCTACGCCTGAAGAATTGGGCGAACGTCTGGAAATGGATGAAGTTAAAGTCCGTAAAGTACTTAAAATTGCCAAAGAGCCGATTTCTATGGAAACGCCGATTGGTGATGATGAAGATTCGCATCTTGGCGACTTTATTGAAGATGGCAACATCACCTCTCCAGTGGATGCAGCAACTTCAGAAGGCTTAAAAGAAGCGACTCGCGAAGTACTTGAAAACCTGACTGAACGTGAAGCGAAAGTTCTGAAAATGCGTTTTGGTATTGATATGCCGACTGACCACACTCTGGAAGAAGTTGGTAAACAGTTTGATGTCACCCGTGAGCGTATACGTCAGATTGAAGCTAAAGCATTACGCAAATTACGTCATCCTTCCCGTTCTGAACACTTGCGTTCATTCCTTGAAAATGACTAACCCATAAGAATACGCTGGGGAGTTGAAAAGTTGTTTAACATCCCCATCTAGTATTCAGCAACATATAACGCCTGCATCTATGCAGGCGTTTGATATATAAGTGGGACTACTATGACCATGTTAGACCGTACACCATCTCGCGAACTTCAGGAACATCTTTGGGTCTTTCCAATGGATTACCCAATTAAACTGATTGGTGAAGCCTGCGAAGAGTTACATATTGCTGTTGTAGAAATTTTGGTAAAGCATTTTCCAGATTTTGACGGTAGCAGCTACAAGGTACAACCTTCACGTACCGGAAAATACCACTCTTTAACTGCCCAGATTGTTTTTATAGAGCTGGAACAGGTACATGCTTTATATGCTGATTTGGCAGCCTGCCCATTGATTAAAACGGCACTTTAAGAACATAAAAAACACGCTTCAGGCGTGTTTTTTTTATTTATATAACCATAAAAATATCGGTCACTCTGCAAAAAGCTTTAAATCGTACAGCGATCCTCCCCTATCCCCGCATGATTTCATTATAATCATTCTATCCTGTTGAAAATTTTTAAGGACGCACTTCACGTGACTGATGCTGTTCTAAAACCCAAACTGATTATTCGTCAATTTAACCAGCTCACCCCCTATCTTGACCGTTTTCAGGACATGAAAAACCTGACTGAAAACCGCGATGAAAATACCCCAGATGAACTGTGGATTTTGCAGCATCATGATGTACTGACTCAAGGCCAAGCCGGCAAGCCTGAACACATCCTGATGCCCAGCAATATTCCAGTCGTTCAAACCGATCGTGGCGGACAGGTGACCTGGCATGGTCCGGGGCAACTGGTAGCCTATTTCATGTTTGATTTAAACCGGTTGGACTGGAATGTACGGACTCTGGTATCCTATGCTGAAAATTTAATGATTGGACTGCTAAAAAAGTATGGCATTAAAGCCTATGCCAAACCGGATGCACCGGGCGTTTATGTCAATGAGCGCAAAATTGGTTCCTTGGGTTTTAAAATCCGAAAAGGTCGTAGCTATCATGGACTGGCACTGAATATTGATTGTGACCTGACTGGTTTCCATACCATTAACCCATGTGGTTATGCAGGCCTGGAAATGGTCCGTGTTCAAGATTTGCTGAAAGACTATCCAAAATTCGAGAACTTGTGCGTCGATATTATTGAAACTTTAAACTACAGCGGTTACTTTAGTGAAGTTCAAATTATGCAACAATAACTTTGCTTTTAGCACAAAAACAAATTAGAGTATTTACTCTAAACTAATAAAATATTTTTTAGATAAGGGATGCGCGAGTGATTTCAACCAAATCCGTTAAGCCCGCTTTACAACTGACCTATGTCAAACTCATGATGGATGTGATTGGCAGAGGTCTGGTAATGGCGAGTCAAGTCGACGCCGAAGTCAAACAGGAAGTTGCAAAATTCCCTGTAGGTTTCGTTCTATCGATGAAGGTATTTCCCAATGGTCCTGCTTTTATTGCAAAAGTCACGGAAGACCATCAATTACAATTACTTCGATCTGTCAGCAGCAAACCTGACCTCACCATTACTTTTAAGCACTTAAGTCATGCTTTTTTAGTATTTTCTTTTCAGGAAAGTACTGCACAGGCTTTTGCTCACGACCGTATGATTGCCGATGGAGACATTTCATTTGCCATTCGCCTGGTTCGCTGCTTAAACAAAATGGAAGCGTTGATTTTACCTAAACTGCTTGCTGAGCTTGCTGTAAAACAATATCCAACCGAATTAAGCCTAAAAGAAAAACTGACTGGAGCTGCAAATATTTATTTGAAACTAGCTCAATCCTATTTTAAACGGAGTGCATAACATGGCTAAGCCTTATTACGAATTTTTCTGTCCAGTAAAAGTCATCGCAGGTCATGCCGCGTTAGAACATATTCCGTTTGAACTTGCTACTTTAGGTGCAAAACGTCCGCTGATCATTACTGACAAAGGCGTACGTAGCAATAACCTACTTGCCCCAATTGAGGCGGCTTTTGAATCGACCGATGCGGTCATTGGTTATATTTTTGATGATGTTCCACCAGATTCAAGTGTACAAACCGTTCGCAATGCAGCCAAAGCTTATCGCGACAATCATTGTGATGCGATTATTGCTGTAGGTGGCGGTTCGGTGATTGATACCTCCAAGGCAACCAATATTCTGGTGACCGAAGGTGGCGATGACCTGCTTAAATATTCAGGTGCACATGTCNNCGCACATAACCTGCCAAAACCGTTAAAACCATTTTTTGTGATTCCAACCACCTCGGGTACTGGTTCAGAAGTGACGATGGTTGCTGTAGTCTCTGATCTTGAGAAAAATGTCAAAATGCCGTTTGCATCTTATTATTTGATGCCGCATGCAGCGATTCTTGATCCACGTATGACCCAGACCTTGCCACCGCATTTGACCGCTATGACGGCTATGGATGCATTGACTCATGCAGTTGAAGCTTATACCTGTATGGCAGCAAACCCGATCAGTGATGCTTATGCGACGGCTGCGATCAAAAAAGTCAGCAACAGCCTGTTCAATGTTCTGGACAATCCAACAGATGAGTTTGGTCGCTTGGAACTGGCACAAGCCTCAACCATGGCTGGCATTGCTTTCTCTAACTCTATGGTCGGTCTGGTTCATTCACTCGGACATGCCCTAGGTGCAGTTGCTCACCTGCCCCATGGCCTATGCATGAACCTGTTCCTGCCTTATGTACTTGAGTACAACAAGGAAGTGAATGGTGACAAGATTGCCGAATTGTTACTCCCTTTAGCTGGACCAGACATTTATGCGCAGACTCCTGCACATTTACGTGCCGACAAAGCGATTGCCACCATTCTGACCATGCGCGATCGCTTATATGCCTTAACCAAGTTGCCACGTACTTTACGTGAAACCGGTAAGGTTTCAGAAGCACAACTCGACGAGGTTGCAGATAAGGCATTAAATGATGGTTCCATTATTTACAATCCTAAAGAAGCCACCTTGAGCGATTTAAAAGCGATCTTGGAAAAAGCTTGGTAAATATTGAAAATTAAGCGAATATAGCTAAAAATTAGCCTGGTGTTTTTTTAAGCATCAGGCTTTTACTTTATGGAAAATTAAAGCTCATTTTTTATATCAAATGGCATATTTTCTGCATTAAAGACTCATAAAGATATTGGCAAAAGGTACCAAACTGGAGTAGATTGGCGCACTTTTGTTTTATTCATATAGGGGGGATCGTTCGTCTCAAACGATCCTTGTAAACATGACTGATCCTTGATCAACGATAAGAGGATAACGCCGTTGACAAATATCTCTGGGACTCAATCGGCAGCTAAACTGCAAAAAACGCTTGGACTCTGGCATATCATTATTATTGGTTTAGCTTATATTCAGCCAATGACGCTATTTGATACGTTCGGTCTGGTTTCTGAAGAAAGCCATTATCACGTACCGACTTCGTACATTATTGCCTTGATTGCAATTCTGTTTACGTCTATCAGTTACGGACATATGATCCGTCGTTACCCGTCATCAGGGTCTGCATATACTTATGCACAAAAATCGATCCATCCTAATGTCGGCTTTATGGTCGGCTGGTCATCATGGCTAGATTACCTGTTGTCACCAATGGTCAACATCATTTTGGCAGTCATTTATCTGGAAGCCCTTTTCCCTGAAGTTAACCATTGGGTTTGGGTGGTGCTACTGACTGCATTTATGACCGGGGTAAACTTGCGTGGTGCCAGATTTGTTGCCAACTTCAATGGTCTGATTGTACTGGTTCAGCTGGCAGTCATCGCTTACTTCACCTGGATGGTTTATACGCTGCTTGCAGGCGGGGTCAATGCTGATGGGACATTAGCAAATGCCAAGTACCAGTTGTGGAGCCTGGAACCCTTCTGGAATGAAATGACGGCTTTAGGTCCGTTAATTACCGGTGCAACATTACTGTGTTTCTCCTTTACCGGTTTTGACTCACTCAGTTCATTGGCAGAAGAAACCAAAGATACTGAAAAAACCTTACCTAAAGCGATTTTCCTTACGGCACTGCTTGCAGGTATTATCTTCATTATCAGCACCTATTTCATGCAAATCTACTTCCCGAATGATCCGAAGACTTACTTTGAAGATGTCGCTGCAACCCAGCCAGATATTCTTTTAGCAGTAGGCGGCGTAGCATTCAAAACTGTAGTGCTTTACTTTGCAATCGTCACAGTGATGGCATCAGGTATTTCTGCGCATGCAGGTGTTTCACGCCTCATGTATGTGATGGGTCGTGATGGCGTGATCAATAAGAAAATTTTTGGTCATATCAGCCCAAAAAGCTATACGCCGGTTTACAACATTCTGATTGTCGGTGGTGTGGCTTTAACTGCTGGTTTCATGGATTTGGACATCGTGATTTCGATGATCAGCTTTGGTGCTTTAACTGCATTTACTTTTGTAAATCTATCAGTAATTTCACGTTATGCACTACGAGATGGTCGCACCAAAAACCTCAAAGACATTATCAGCTTTGTGGTGATTCCTTTACTGGGCTTCTTAAGCATTTTTGCGATGTGGCTAGAAATTGAAGATAGCGCATTAAAATTCGGTCTATGGTGGGCAATGTTCGGTATTTTGTACTTGGGTTATAAAACCAAAGGCTTCAAACACCCGGCACCGCAACATAACGAGTTTGATAACACTCATTAATGGGATAACACTCATTAATGGGTGGATTCCATTCATAAAAAAAGACGCTGAATGCGTCTTTTTTTATGACTTCATTTTAAATCAGTTCTTTAAAACCTTGCTGACGCCATGCTTCATACAGAATAACTGCTGTAGCATTCGACAAGTTCAAGCTGCGGGAATTTGGTGCCATTGGTAAACGAATCCAGTGTTTTTCCGGGAACATCATGCGCACATTTTCCAGTAAGCCACGTGTTTCAGGCCCCATCAACAATGCCACCGGACGGTTTAAGTCTGAAGTATGCGGAGTTTCAGAACCTTTGGTGGTTAAGGGATAGATGGCATCACGCTCAATTCCCTGCTCTTGTAAATGCGCCAGACATTCTGCAAAGTTTTCCCACACTTTCATATGCGCCCATTCATGATAGTCCAGACCTGCACGTCTGAGCTTTTTGTCATCCAGCTCAAAACCCAGCGGTTTTACCAGATGCAACTGGGCACCGGTATTGGCACATAAACGAATGATATTCCCAGTATTTGCAGGAATTTCAGGCTCATATAAAACAACATGAATCACAGGATTTCTCTACTCTTTCAATGCAACAGGACTCGAATTAGCCTTGCCACTGTAATTGTTCGCGCAATTTTACCACTTCACCAATAATGGTCAGGGTTGGCGCTTGTATTTGATGTTCTGATACTTTTGAAGCAATATCGGCCAAGGTTCCAACCACCACTTTCTGGTCTGGCGTTGTTCCTTTGGAAATCAGTGCAACTGGCATATCTGGACGTTGACCATGTGCAATCAGTTGGGCACAGATTTTTTCCAAGCCTACCAATCCCATATAAAGCACCAGAGTCTGGTTTTCATAGACCAGTTCATTCCAAGGCAACTCTGGCGAACCTTCTTTTAAATGTCCGGTCAGGAAGCGCACACTTTGCGCATAGTCACGATGGGTTAAAGGAATACCGGCATAAGCAGAACAGCCTGAAGCCGCGGTAATCCCGGGTACCACCTGAAAAGCCACACCCGCAGCAAATAGCTCCTGAATTTCTTCACCACCACGGCCAAAAATAAACGGATCACCACCTTTTAAACGACAGACACGCTTACCTTGAGCAGCATATTCAACCAGAAGTGCATTAATGCCTTCTTGCGGCACACTATGATTGGAACGGGCTTTACCCACATAGACCTTTTCCGCATCACGGCGACATAAATCCATAATCGCAGGCGACACTAAACGGTCATAGATGATGACATCTGCCTGTTGCATTAAACGCAATGCTTTTAAGGTCAACAGTTCAGGATCACCCGGACCAGCACCTACCAGATAGACTTCACCTTTTGGCGTTTTCCACTCTATNNCAAGATTGTCATTAAACACCTGTTCTTTGAGTGGACTGGCATATAAGTCTTCCCAAAAAATGCGGCGTTCATCCGGATTGGTAATTTTCGCTTTCACCGCTGCACGCCACTTACCTGAAAAATCGGCAAGTTTGCCCATGCCATGCGGAATGCTCGTCTCCAGCTGGGTACGGATTTGACGGGATAAAACGGGTGATTTGCCATTGGTGGCGATTGAAACCACCAAAGGCGAACGGTCGATAATCGCAGGCACCATAAAACGGCAATGCGGTAGATCATCGACACTATTCACCAGAATTTTTTCAGCTTCGCAAGCTTTAAAAACCTGTATGTTGGTCGCTTTGTCATTGGTTGCCGCAATCACCAGACGGTAATCACGTAACGGAATATCTGGACTAAAAGGCGCTTGAACATAGTGTCCTTGGCTTGTTTTAACAATCTCAAGCAGACTGCTTTCAATTTCAGGTGCAATCACGTGAATGACTGCACCCGCTTTTGCCAAAAGAACTGCCTTACGGTAGGCAATATGTCCACCACCGACAATCAGACAAGGTTGCTGCTGCAACTTTAAAGAGATTGGAAAGATATCCACGAATGACCTCAAGATTTTAAATCTGACTGTCTTAAGCAATTTTCATGCACAAAATTGTATTTTAGGTTTATTTATTGATCAATCCGAAGATTAATCAATAAATTCTGCACCACCCATATATGGACGAAGCACTTCAGGAATTTCTATTGAACCGTCTGCACGTTGATAGTTTTCCATTACTGCAAGCAAGGTACGACCAACCGCCAGACCTGAACCGTTCAAGGTATGCACGAATTCGGTTTTTTTCTGGTCAACGCGGTAACGTGCTTTCATACGGCGGGCCTGGAAATCGCCCATGTTTGAACATGAAGAGATTTCACGGTAAGTATTTTGGCTAGGCACCCAAACTTCCAGATCGTAAGTCTTGATTGCACCAAAGCCCATATCGCCACCGCACAGGATGATTTTACGGTATGGCAGACCGAGCGCCTGCAAAATGCCTTCAGCATGGCCGGTCAGTTCTTCCAAAGCCTGCATCGAATCTTCAGGTTTTACAATTTGCACCATCTCGACTTTGTCGAACTGGTGTTGACGAATCAGGCCACGGGTATCACGACCGTACGAACCCGCTTCGCTGCGGAAACATGGCGTATGTGCGGCATATTTTAATGGTAAACGTTCAGGATCAATAATTTCATCACGTACGAAATTAGTGACCGGTACTTCAGCCGTCGGAATCAGGTAATACTCTTTTTCACCCTGTAATTTGAACAAGTCTTCTTCAAATTTAGGCAACTGACCCGTACCGCGCAAAGAGTCTGCATTGACCAGATAAGGCACATAGGCTTCGGTATAACCATTTTTTAAGGTATGGGTATCCAGCATGAACTGGGTCAATGCACGTTGCAAACGCGCCAATGGACCTTTCAGATACGCTGAAACGCGTACCGGTCAATTTGGTTGCAGTTTCAAACTCCAGACCGCCCATCCATTCACCCAGGTCAGTATGATCCTTGATTTCAAAATCAAATTGACGCGGTGTGCCCCATTTTAAAATTTCAACGTTGTCGTCTTCATCTTTACCCTCAGGTACAGATTCATGCGGCATGTTCGGAATGCTTAAAGACTTGGTTTCAATCTCCGTTTGCAATTCAGCAAGAGAAGCTTCAGCGGCTTTAATTTCATCACCAATGGCTGCCATACGTGCCATGATTTCAGATGCATCGCCACCAGATTTTTTAATTTGGCCAACTTGTTTAGCACCCGAATTACGTTCTGCCTGCAAAGCTTCAGTTTTCGACTGGAGCTCTTTACGGCGAGCTTCAAGGGAAGCCCACTCTTCGACATTCAGCTGTACACCACGTTTTGCCAAGGCTAAGTTTACAGCCTCAATATTATTTCAGATTAATTTCGGGTCGATCATAGCCAATCTTTTGCAAAGAAAAAAACTGGCTATAGTGTAAGCGCTAAACACTAAAAAAGACAGTGATCCAACGGACAGCTGTGGCTTATTAGAGCAAATTTACCCGAATTAAGCTGAAATTAGGAGGATGGATACTTGGGCAAACTTGGCAGATATTCCGCTTTAATCAGTTTGTCCAGTGCCGAATAAGGCAAGGTCAGCTCGGTCATGCCTTCTGCATAGGAAGCCAGCTCATATAAGGGATAAACAAAGACAATGCCATTCGCACCATAGTAAAAATTATCACNNAACTTAATTTCAGCTTGTCTCTTTCTATACTATGCTGCTCGAGCCAGATGCTGTTTGAATCATATAAAGTATTTAATAATTGCTGCTCTGCGCCTTTGACCATAATATCTTGCAGTGCCAGACGCTTTTTGTTTTTCAAATCNNAAATTGACAAATTCCTGATGATACATGCCATGCGCAGCACCGGATGAATAGGTATAGGTCTGAATGGCAAAAGTTGCCCGGTCATACTGCTGACTGACAAAACGGATATAGGTCGAGCTTTGACTTAGATTGGGATTCGCGCCTTCGGCAGTATTGATCTTTTGATTGGGCGCGGTAGAAAATGCAATCGGATCGGCTTTTTTCACCCGATCGAGAAAATAGTCATCCACCCATTTCAAGTTGCTCTTTACCGTCTGAATCTCATACTGGGTACAACCTTCCGCATCACAGGCTTCCGGTTTGCTCAGTTTCACAGGAATAACCTTGGCTTGAATTAATGGAATTGTAGAAGAAGCTTCCTGTTTTTCTACCTTAACCTGTTCCTTTCGCGGTGCAGGTCGCTCCTGACAACCTGCCATAACGAGTGCTGCCAAAGAAACCGGAACTGCCCATAGCCATTGTTGATTCGCGCGTATTTCCATTTTATTTTTACAACCTGATACCTTTTATAGTGCCCCTGCACTATACAAAGCCAAGTCACTGAATAAAATTTAAAATATGTATCTTTCAGCATGTTTAGTTAAATAAAGCTGAATCCTGATCAGAATTACATAGTTTTAAGATAAGTCGATCCAATTGCCGTGAAAACCCAGAGGTACATAGGTACCCAGTACAATTTCTGCCTGAGGCTGAATATGTAGACCTTGNNGATGATTGGCTTTGGTCATGATCGAGGGATCAAAACTGACACTATAAATATAACGCTGCTTTTCACCCGTATAACGCTCATCGATTCTTGGAAATTCCTGTGCCTGTTCATCAATTACCTTGCGATCTACCGCATTCTGCTTCGGATCTATAGTCCAGCGTTCCAACTGGGCTTTTTGCTGTTCAAACGGGCCCTGATGGGCTTTTTTAAACATGTAGCGATGCACGATTACATCCAGAATGATCTGCTGTTGCTCATTGCGGTAAGCATTTGCGGCATGGAAAATAAAACAAGGTTCTACGGGAATCCACTGTACTTCATCGGCACATCCATATTTAGGCAAAATCCCAATTCGCGCTGTATGCTTTTCATTCCATTCATAAGGCAAAGGATTTCCCTTCATGAGCTGCTTGAAAGAGAACGTGACTGGTAAATCAAAAATTAAGACATCCTGTTCAGTAATGGCACAGTCATGAATCATGGGACCATGCTGTACCGGAATTTTGGTCCAATGCACCAGATATCCCTGTTCATCAATCACTTCATAATAAGCATGTTTAATATCCATCGCATCATAGCAAATGGCGTGCAAATGCCCGGTATGATTGTCTTTATGCGGATGGGCGCTAAAAGGCAGGTCTGCATCGGTATTAAAAAAACGGTGTTCTTGGGTGTTCAGTTTCAAATCTAAACGTGCGGGCAAAGCACCTGCTTCAACACTCGCCCAGATTTGATTGGCATGATAAAAAGCATTGGTATTGACCACATCCCCCGGACCACGGCGAAAACCAGCTTTAACTGGCTGGTGCTTGTGCTTTTGGATGGAATCCGTGGCGATATAGCGGCTTTTGAACCATGTGGCTTGACCCTGCTCAATTTTTAAAGCGTGCAACATGCCATCGCCTGCAAACCAGTGATATAAATCTTGATTTTCAACATGAAGGGGGTTAGGTCCAATTCTTAGCAATAATCCGGTCAGGTGTTGTGGAATTTCACCCATCACCTGAAATTCATGCTTTTCTACTTCATCCACAGGACCAAATATGCCATGCAGATAGGGATTTTCTGCCTTGTTGTGAGCCGTCTTTTTTGACCTTCTTTGTAGCCAGCTGACTCCTAGNNCTCCTAGCCGCATAGCGCTTTGACGAAAACCATTAAATCTGGATTTAATTTTTGTGAAACGCGGATATTCTACCGATGAGGTAGTTTTACTGATATTTTTCAATTTTTTAATTCTCCTGAGCTTTTGCCTTTTTACTTTTTCTTTATTTTAGGCGAGGTTGATTTAGCTTATGTTTATACTGTGTCCTGATCACTGAATTGTTATCTTTAAGTAGTATGGGATTGTAATGTCTATGACCCAGCTTGAACATATTTTTGTAGGATTCGGGCTTGGTGAGCTACCCCTTCCCTCATGTTTTAAAAAGAATACATGCAAAAAAGCAGCCCCACAGGACTGCTTCTAAGCGCTGTTCAAAACCTGACTAAATGATTAAAATCAATTCATTATTGATCAATAATATCGGTACCTTTAGGCGGAGTAAAATTAAAGGTAGAGGAAGCAATCGATGGATTCAATTTCACATTATTGAAGCGAACAGTGGTGGTTTGACCTAATGAATCCTGCAAAATCATCAGACTTGGGGCTTTATTTGCGCCAAAACTGATGGTCAGGCTTTGGAATGCACTATCTTTCACTTTTGGATACAAAGTGTAATAAGTCTTGCCTTTATCCGGCTGAGTGACACGATAAGACTTCATAATCTGGCTGGTATTGCCCGACAATAATAATGCAGGGGTATTGGCCACCTGTTCATCCAGACTTTGACGCACGGCTTGCTGTAAGTCAGGATCATAAATCCAAACAGTTTTACCCGAAGTCACAATCGTTTGTTTTGAAGGACTGGTGGTTTCCCAAAAGAATTTACCCGGACGCGCAACTTTCATCACCCCTTTAAAGGTTTGATTCATGTGTTGTCCGGTCAAGCCTTTTTTCTGCGGGGCTTTACCAGAAGTCGCTTTGGTGGTTTGTTCAAAATTAGCGGATAAGGTCCGGATATTGCTTAACTGCTTGACCAGATTGTTCGTTGCTTGCTGCTCCGATGCTGCTACAGGTGCAGCAAAAACAGTGGTACTCATTACTGGTGCGAGCGTTGCAGCACCTAGGGTCATCGCACACAGGGTTTTACGAAGCATTTTCATATCATCACCTTTTTTTATTTGCGGTATCGCAATTTGTTCAATGGATTCATCTTAAACCAAATAATGTGGCTAAAATTAGAGAAAATAAGAAGATTTGTATTGTTATTAATAGCCAATGTAGCCATTTCTACATCATGATGAAGAAATAAGATCTTTTTGGACCTAATGTATAGCCATAAAAAAACCCACAGAAACTGTGGGTTTTTTTCGTACCATTAAAACTTATGCAGTTTCAACAGATACATAGCGACGGCCAAATTGACCTTTCACTTCGAATTTGATCACGCCATCAGCGGTAGCAAATAAAGTATGGTCACGGCCCATACCTACGTTTGCACCAGCGTGGAATTCTGTACCACGTTGACGAACGATAATGTTACCAGCAGTCACAGCTTGACCACCGTACATTTTAACACCTAACATTTTAGGGTTTGAATCACGACCGTTACGTGTCGAACCACCGGCTTTTTTAGTTGCCATGTCTATTTACTCCTCGTAATTAGCCTGAAATAGCAGTAATTTTCAACTCGGTAAACCATTGACGGTGACCTTGTTGTTTACGGTAATGTTTACGACGACGCATTTTAACAATACGGATTTTGTCGTGACGACCATGGCTAACTACTTCAGCAGTTACTGTCGCACCAGCAACAACTGGAGCACCAATTTGAATGCTTTCGCCGTTTACAAGCATCAATACGTCATCAAACGTAATAGTTGTACCAGTTTCAGCTTTCAACAATTCTACTTTAAGGGTTTCACCCTCAACCACACGGTGTTGTTTACCACCGCTTTGGATTACTGCGTACATAATGTACTCCAAACATGCCCGTGTCGTCGTGCCGATAAAGGAATATACCGATCTTAATACGAACGCCACTGGGGGTATCTATAAGGGCAAACATATTAAGTGATAATAAATCAAACAACAAGACATTTCAGCGTTTTTTTGCACATCTCTG
>DKLL01000058.1:14162-14651 GCA_002455755.1 Acinetobacter sp. UBA6641 | reverse complement strand
AAGATTAATGACTTGACCAATGTAGTTTTGGAACAATCTTTCGAAGGTCTCACTCCCCTACAAATTGAAAAAATGATGGAAAGTTTAAAATATATTTTTAAAAACTTAGCCCATTAATTTGGGTTAAATTGAAAATTAGATCACAAACTAGTTTTAAGTTTTACTTTATAATGTTGTAAAAAATATATTTTTCACTTTAACTCTATTAAAAATAAGTTACAATAATAAAATAAAATTACAACAATTATGGGGAGAATACATAGATGACAAAAAAATATAGTAAATTTTTACCCTCGGCCGAAAATTTTGAATTGGAAAATTTTCCCTATTACTGGGTAACTCAGGTACATGCTCAATATGTACAAAACGTTGATCATGCCCTGAAAAAATATGGTCTAGACAATTCTCGTCGTCGTATTCTGCTCGCTTTAAAATCCAAGCCTCATGCCAGTGTTTCAGATCTCTCTGAAATGATGGTATCTAAAATGT
>DKLL01000058.1:0-14143 GCA_002455755.1 Acinetobacter sp. UBA6641 | reverse complement strand
ATTGAAAAAATGATGGAAAGTCTGCAACACATTTTTAAAAATTTATCACGATAATTCAGGTTTAGATTTTAGATTTCAGTCAAATGCAGAATTTTCTTTTTGATATTAAAGATAAATACAAGATACTGATTTTTCTTTATTTTCAAAAATATTAACTTTAAAACTATAAATAAAAAACTATTTGGGAAAAATAAAAGATGACCAAAAAATACAGTAAATTTTTACTTGCCTCAGGTGAAGCGTTTAATTTAGAAGATTTTCCTTATTACTGGATTACTCAAGTCCATGCACAATGTGTAAAAAATGAAGATCATGCTCTAAAAAAATATGGGCTAGACAATTCGCGTCGGCGTATTCTGCTCGCGTTGAAGTCCAAGCCTCATGCAAGTGTTTCAGATCTATCAGAAATGATGGTATCTAAAATGTCAACCACGACTAAAATCATCTATCGTTTAAAAGATGAAGGTTTAGTTGAAACCTACTCTTGTGAAGAAGATGCCCGTATTACACGTGTAGTTTTAACCGAGAAAGGTAATCAAATGACACATAAGATTAAAGATCTGAGCAATATAGTTCTGGAACAATCTTATGAAGGTCTAACCCCTTTACAAATTGAAAAAATGATAGAAAGCCTTAAGCATATTTTTAAAAATTTATCCTAATGATTTAAGCCTCATCAAAAAAATTAAGCTGGGGACTAATTTTTTCGATTTTTGCTTTGGGAACATGTGAACATTCAAACTCTATCTCCGGAAATCCTTTTACAAAAGAATGGATATCCGGTGAGTTCCAGCTTAACCACTCATCTAAACGCTCATGTGGAATAATGATCACTGAGCGTTTTACATTTCCTGGTTCATGAAAATCCTTCATCATGGGGTGATCGATGGCATCCATGGTAATCATGGTTGCCGAACGAATAATCTCATCAGCTATACGGCAGATTTCATATAAAGCTGCGATATATATCGCTTGACCATCTTTACGTCTTATACCCCAACGCTGCGGTTTATAGTCAAAATACTTTGACTCATAAAACTCATAAACAGGAATGACACCAAATTTGAGTTTTGAAGCTGCATTTACGAAAGTAGGCTTTTGTAGAAGTGTTTCATTACGAGCATTATAAGTCTTCAATGCAATACTTTTGTCTTCCGCCCATTTCGGAATTAAACCAAAATGTACCTTTCGCCATTCTAAACCTCGATCAGACTTAAATAACAGAGGCAGCTCATAATTTGGATAGACTTCTTCTGGATACTCAAATGGAATAGCAGGAAGATTCAAATCATGTAACTGCTTTAGAGTAAGCGGTTTAAAGTTAGCGCACATAGATCCAATTTTATAACTAGGCTGACTCTATTATAACTTTATATAATGGTTTTTACTGTCCTTCAGTATTCGGAATCGTTAACCAATGTGTACGGCTAAACTCTTCCAATATCCACTGTCCATTAAAGCGTCCCAGACCTGAATTTTTCTCCCCGCCAAAAGGGGCATTCGGTTGGTCTGCCACGGTAATGGAATTGAGATGCGTCATACCGGCATCGATCTGCATTGCAAAACGCTTCCCACGCTCGAGGTCGGTAGTACATACTGCACTAGACAATCCATAAGCTGTGTCATTGGCTAAACGTAAGGCATCTGACTCATTATGAGCCTTAATAACTGGTAGGACTGGACCAAAACTTTCTTCTTTAGCTAAACTGGAATCTGGATTTACATCAATAAAAATGTGGGGTGGAATGACATTTCCTTTAATCTCATTATGAACCACCAGTTTTGTTCCCTCTTGTAATGCTTGGGTAATGATCTGTCTTATTTTTTCTACCTGTGAAGTATTGATAATTGGCCCTATCAAGGTATTTTCATTTGAAGGATCACCATAGCTAATATTTTTGGCTCGTTGAATCAGTTTTTCAACAAAAGCATCATAAATTTTAGCATCGACAATCACCCGGTTGGTGCTCATGCAAATTTGCCCCTGATGCAAAAAACGCCCCATCACTGCCAGCTCCACCGCCAGATCGATATCAGCATCATCTAGAACCACTAAGGGTGCATTACCCCCCAGCTCCAGTGCAATTCGCTTCAGACGATTACTCCCAACTGCCAATTGTCCGACACGTTTTCCAACTAAAGTTGAACCGGTAAATGAAATCATTTTAGGCGTATCGTGCTCAACAAAGTAATCTCCAATTTCACTGCCTGAACCTGCAACTACGCTAAATACACCTTGAGGGAGACCTGCTTCCTCAAAAATTTTAGCCAGTAACAATCCTCCTGTAATCGGGGTATCAGTTGCAGGCTTCAGCACCACGCAATTACCAATTGCAATTGCCGTAACCACAGAACGCATACTCAGGTGAAATGGAAAATTCCAGGGGCTAATCACAGCAATGACACCCAAAGGTTTTTGTACCGCATAGCTTTTTCGGTCAGGATCTGCCGATTGCAATTCCTTGGTTTTCATCCTTTCAGGAAATGTGACTGCCTCATTGATAATACCCAATACGGCATCTACTTCAATATTGGCTTTTAAATGTGTACTGCCAGATTCTTGAATCAGCCAGTGAACAATTTCTTCGCGTCTATTTTTGACCACATCCAAAACCCGAAGGATGATATTTTTATGCTCGGATGAAGACGATTGCGACCAGGTGATAAAACTACGCTCTGCAGCCGAATAAGCGCTATCTACATCGACAATGCTAGCAGCCTGTAGTTTTAATATAAGTTCTTGATTATAAGGATTGAGATTATTCAGGGTATGGGTTGAAGTGCCTTTCAACCATTGCCCTGCAATAAATTGCTGATCGGAAAATTGATAAGCTTGCATTCTTTCATCCCTCTTTAGAATTATGTATTGCTTTACTCTAGGATGTATTGAGCAGAAGTTCTAGCAAAATTACCAATTGTATCAATCTGCCAAAGCTGGGCTTTTTAAAATCAAATCTGCAATAAAGAATCAGAAATTTATTTTCTTGGTTGACTCATATAAACATCAGAAGCGAAAAAGGTGAATTCATCTTCTCTTTTGTAGAACTCATCTTCTCTTTTGTAATAGCTTTAGGGCTTGTATCCACACTCCTGTATCTAAATCGATTGATAAAATTAAATGACCAAATAGTATTTTTAACATCTCGACAAATAGCACGTTCCCGAAAAGCAACATCTATAGGCATAAAACGACGGGACATATAATGGCAAGCGTACACTTAAAAGAATGTTTATATATTGCTTTAATTTTTAAAAAATAGAGGTAAAAAAAAAGCCTCCGAAGAGGCTTTTTTCAATTTACAGGATTAGTCACCTGTATAACCTTTTAACTTCAAACGTGCTGCATGAAGTAGCGGCTCAGTATAACCAGAAGGCTGTTCACCACCTTTAAATACCAGGTCATAAGCAGCTTGATAAGCATAACCATTGAATGCTGGTGCCATTGGCGTATAAAGCGGATCATTCGCATTTTGCTCATCCACGATTTTCGCCATACGCTGCATCACTTCTTCAACTTGCGCTGCCGTTACGACACCGTGACGTAACCAGTTCGCAACGTGTTGAGAAGAAATACGCAATGTTGCACGGTCTTCCATCAAGCCAACATTGTTGATGTCTGGCACTTTAGAACAGCCCACACCCAGATCGACCCAACGCACCACATAACCCAAAATACCTTGAAGGTTATTTTCAAGTTCTTTGGTTTTTTCTTCTTCAGACCAGTTGGTATCAGTTGCTAAAGGCGGCGTTAACAAGTCGTCTAATGATAAAGGCTGAGTATTCAACAATTCTTTTTGACGCTCAGACACGTTGCATTGATGGTAATGGATCGCGTGAATTACCGCACCAGATGGAGATGGAACCCATGCACAGCTTGCGCCTGCTTCTGGATGCTCAATCTTGGTTTTGTACATGTCAGCAAGCATGTCCGGTTTTGGCCACATGCCTTTACCAATCTGTGCTTTGCCACGTAGCCCAGCCTGAAGACCGATCATTACGTTACGGTTTTCATATGCCGGGAACCAGATTTGTGATTTCACTTCGCCTTTACGAACGAATGGACCTGCTTCCATAAACGTATGGATTTCATCACCGGTACGGTCCATGAAGCCTGTATTAATGAAAATGGTACGGTCTTTCGCTGCTGCAATACAGTTCTTCAAGTTTACAGATGTACGACGTTCTTCATCCATAATCCCGATTTTTAACGTCTTCGCTGGTAAGCCAAGTGCCTGTTCAGCACGTTCAAACAGTTCAACTGCAAAAGCAACTTCTTCCGGACCGTGCATTTTTGGCTTCACGATGTACATCGAACCTTTACGCGAGTTCTTGATCGTGTTTTCACCTTTGATGTCTGCAAAAGTCAGCAATGGCGTGATTAACGCATCCATGATGCCTTCGTAGATTTCAGCACCATCTACAAGGATCGCCGGGTTAGTCATCAAGTGACCCACGTTACGAAGAAGCATCAATGAACGACCATGCAGCGTAGTTTCGCTACCGATGAGGTTCTTATGAGTACGGTCTTGGTTTAGTGTACGAGTAACAATTTTACCGTTTTTCTCGATTGACTCTGAAAGTGTACCTTTCATTAGGCCTAACCAGTTACGGTAGCCTTCTACTTTCTCTTCAGCATCAACAGCTGCGATTGAGTCTTCCAAATCCTGAATGGTGGTTACAGCAGCTTCCAGTACAAGGTCTTTTACACCAGCAGCGTCAGTTTTGCCAATTGGGCTGTTCGCATCAATTTCGATTACAACGTGTAAGCCATTGTTCAAAAGAACGATTTCTGTAGGTGCTGCTTCTTCACCATTAAAACCAACGAATTGAGCTTCTTTTGCTAAAGTAGTCGTTGAACCGTCTTTTAGCGTTACAGATAACTTTTTACCTTCAACAGCATATTTGGTTGCATCAGTATGCGAACCATTTGCCAATGGGAAGATTTCATTTAGAAAGTTTTTAGCAAATGCGATAACTTTGTCGCCACGAACCGGATTATAGCCCTTACCTTTTTCCGCACCGCCTTCTTCTGAGATTACGTCAAAACCGTAAAGAGCATCGTATAAAGAGCCCCAACGTGCATTCGCAGCATTCAAGCATTAACGTGCATTACGCACAGGTACTACCAATTGCGCACCAGCCAATAATGCGATTTCTTCATCTACATTTTCTGTGCTGATTTGGAAATCTTCTACTTCTGGTAATAAGTAGCCAATTTCTTTAAGGAAAGCTTTGTAAGCTTCGAGTTCAAATTTGTTGTTGCGGTGCCATTCATCAATTTTAGCCTGAATGTCGTCACGCTTAGCCAATAGTGCTTTGTTCTTTGGGCTAAGATCGACAACGACTTGTTCAAAGTTTTTCCAGTATGTTTCACTGTCCAAACCAGAACCTGGTAATGCTTCATTTTCGATAAAATCGTAAAGTTCTTTAGCAATCGCTAACTTGCCTTTTTGAATACGTGCAGTCATTGTCTTTCCTGATATTGCTACTTTTTATAACAAGAGATTCTAGTATACCGATTTATACTTAGCTGAATAGTACTATCACATTCCTAAATAATGATCATTTTCTAATAAATGAATATCTACATCACTCAATAAAATACAGATCACAAATGCAACATTATTATTTGCCTGAATACCTTTTTATAGTTTATAAAGTTTTAAAAATGTCGAAATTAGACTTAAGTGCAGAGTTTTACTTTAAAACCACCCAAAAGCTGTATTTCTCATCACTCTCGAGCAAAGATTAAGCCATGAATAGATCAAAATGTCGATAAAACAGGCAAAGAATTTATATAAAAAAAGCGCCTTTTTAGGCGCTTCATATTTAACTGGCTGCTGAGGCTGAGCCTTGTATTTGGCGATGTTCAGAATTCAGATAATCATCCGACTGCATTTCCAGCAAACGTGAACGCGTACGTTCAATTTCAAAAGCGAGTTTTTCACCTTGATAAATATCAATAATACTGTCTTCCGAAGTCAGCAATAGTTTAACACCGCGATCATAAAATTCATCGACCAGATAGATAAAACGGCGTGTACCTTCCGATAGATAATCGGTCAAATGCGGCACATTACTGACCAGTACGGTATTGTAAACGTTTGCAATCTCAATAAAGTCAGCCGGACTGCGCGGTTTTAAACACAGCTCTGAATATTCACACCATAGCACATCTTCGGTATGACCAATGGTTTCTACAATACGGTTATTGATGATAATCGGTTCTTGAGATTGGGTTTGAGTCTGGGTTAAAGCAGTAAAACGCTGGGCAATCCAAAGTTTATGCTCATGCGTTAATGGATGCTTAAACAATTGTGCCTGTTTGAGCACACGTAAACGATAATCCACACCGGCATCTACATTGAGAATGACACAATGTTTTTTCACCATTTCAATGGTCGGCATGAAACGGTCACGATGAATTCCGTTTTTATATAAACCATCCGGCGCAATATTTGAAGTTGCCACCAAAGTAATACCACGGGTAAACAGCTTCTGGAATAATTCACTCAGAATCATGGCATCGGTGACATTAGACACAAAGAACTCATCAAAACAGATAACCACTGCCTGCTGGTAAATCTGATCTGCTACCTGATCCAGCGGATTACGCTGTCCTGATAATTTATTCAGTTCACGATGTACATGCTGCATGAAATGATGGAAATGCATGCGCATTTTACGGCGAAACGGAATTGACTCGAAAAACTGATCCATTAACCAGGTTTTCCCTCGTCCTACACCACCCCACATGTATACGCCTTGTGGTGAAGTTTGACGGCGAAAACGACGAAACGCTTTTTTTGATGCTTTAAAACGCTGAATTAATTCTTGCCAAACCCGATCCAGCTCATGTACAGCTTGCGCCTGCGCTTCATCGGGCATGAACTGACCGGAAGATAAAGCTTGCGCATACCGTTCCGCAGGTGACATAGGGATAAAGGCGGTACTGTGCTTAGAATTTAAATCTGACATATCATTGAGTACTATTTTAGGCTATTGAAAGTATAGCGAAGATTGAGATGAAATATATAACACTTTGGCATTAATATACTTAGGCTATTTACGAAACTATTTAAAGTACTGACGTGGACTTTGACCAAACCAGCGCTTAAAGGCATGATTAAAAGCAGCAGGCTCCGAGTAACCCAGTAATTCTGCAATCATTTCAATAGAATATTCCTTATATTCTATCAATCTTAATGCCTTGTCTTTAATCAGTTGCTCACGTATCTGTTTATAACTACTTTGCAATTGTTGTAATTGATGCCGCAAGGTTCGCTCCGGAATTTGCAGGGCCTGTGCCGTTTCCGCCATGGTTGGTATTACCCCTTCTTGTAATTCTAAATAATCTTGTACACGCTGCACCAAAGATGGAACAGACTCATCCATCTTCAAACGTTCCAGCTCGGATATACATTTGCTTTCATAGAGATTAAAGGTCATTTTATCTGCTGAAGGAATCTGTACCTCTAATACGCTATTATCAAACCAGAATTCCGCAGACTTGGCAGAAAACTGTAATTCAGCACCATAGTAATGCTGGTAAACTTCTAACACCTGCTGATTTTCAGGCAGCGGAAATGGCAGTTGAATATACATTCGGGGAATACTCAAGCCCATCATTTTATAAAGATCCTGAATAAATTTGTAGGTTCCCGAGATTTCACATTGCGCTTGCAACAAGCCCAGATCACTGTTTAATTCTTCAGGCGCATAACACAAGGCCACCTTTTGATTGGTATATTTTAAACTTAAGACGCCCGTTAAGTGCGTTAGTAACTGATAACGAATCCCCTGCTCTAGAGCAGTACGCACGTTTTCACTAGTGACCAGCAACATCAGTAAAGGGCCATAACCTGCAAGTGCATAATGCTGTCCAATAAACAGACCTTTTTCCGGTTCAACACCCTGTCCAATCACTTTAAGTACATCCCATTCCAGACTAGGATGAATAATTGAACCAGGATCCAAAGCATCAGCATGCAATCCAATACTTTGAAGTTTTGAATCAACTGCGACACCTGCTTTACGCATGCCCTGAATTAAATACATCAAGCCGAGAACTGATCGTTTCATAACAGGATCATATGGAAAATAACATCTCAATTCTTACTATAATTTTTCACACTTGCAAATTGCCGAAACTATCAATTGTTCTGTCATGGCTATCATATCAATTTTCAAATTCTTGCTATAAGCTATAAAAATAATAGAAGTCATAAGGCCAATAAAAAAAAATGCATACTCCAGCTCAGTCACAAGCTCTACCAACACGTACAAAAATTGCCATTATTGGGGCAGGCTTTGGCGGTTTAGCGATGGCTATACGCCTATTGCAAAACCATATTCATGATTTCGTGATTCTGGAAAAAGCCAGTGAAGTAGGCGGAACCTGGCGTGAAAATCAATATCCTGGTGCTGCCTGCGATGTGCAATCACATATGTATTCTCTTTCTTTCGCACCAAAGAGTGACTGGTCAAAACGCTATGCAGAAGCACCTGAAATTTTTAAATATATACAAGCTTTAATCACAGACCATGATTTAGAAAAATATTGCCAATTTAATTGTGAAGTCCTTGATGCGACATACAATGAGCAAAGTTGTGACTGGAAACTTGTCCTCAATAATGATCAGACGTTAATGGCTCAATTTGTGGTTTTTGCCTCTGGTCCTTTGCATGTACCACACATCCCGCATATCCCAGGCATTGAAAAATTTCAGGGTAAAGTCTTTCATTCCTCCCACTGGGATCATCAATATGATTTAACCGGCAAGAATGTCGCCTCGATTGGCACAGGCGGCAGTGCGATTCAATATCTTCCTGAAATTGCGCCTAAAGTTAAGCAACTTTATGTATTTCAGCGTACCGCAGCCTGGGTCATTCCCAGAGATGAGCGTCACTATTGGAATATCGAAAAGAAATTATTCAAAAGATTAAACTGGTTTAGAAAGCTGCATCGGGCACGTTTATATTGGTCAAANNTTTTAGTCTCTAATAAGTACTATCCCACTTTTAACCGCAGCAATGTTGAACTAGTGACCGAAGCTATCCAGGAATTAACCACAAACAGCATCATTACCAAAGATGGCAAAGAATATAAAATTGATTGCTTAATTTATGGCACCGGTTTTATTACCGATCCTCGCATTTATCTAAAGTCATTTAAATGTACTGGTGAACACGGACAAGATTTACGAGATGCTTGGCAATCGGGTGCAGAAAGCTTTTATGGTATTTGTACCAAAGGCTTCCCCAATTTATTTCAGTTATTAGGCCCTAATACTGTTTTGGCGCACAACTCGGTAATTTTTATGATCGAAGCTCAGGTCAATTATATTCTGCAAATGATTGAACTGGTGAATAGCTCTCATAGCGATGCCATTGTGGTCAAAGATCAGGTTCAAGACCAGTTCAATCAGGATGTACAAAAACTGCTGGATGGTACAGTCTGGCAATCTGGTTGTGTGAGCTGGTACCAGCAAGATGGCGGGAAAAACTTTGCCCTATGGCCTACCTACACATGGAAATATTGGCTACAGACCAAAAAACTTAATCCTGCAGATTACCGTCTGCTAAATAAAACGGCTGGAAGTCGTGCAGCCTGAATATTTAAAGATCATAATAAGCAGGTATTTATTAGCTGCTTAATTCTTTATGCAATCCTTTTGGCTGATTTTCCAATTACTCACTTGTTTAGTACTCGGATTTGTTTTAGCAAGACGCTTACCCTACTGGTTAGAGCGTCTTGCTTTTAAGATTTTACCCTTTTTTACTTATCTTCTACTGATTGCTATCGCCATTGAATTTGCTCAAACATTGCACACAATTGCTCAGCCTTGGCAAATTCTGAAGCATGCCGCACTTTTAGCCATACTCACCAGTATCGGGGCATTCTTCTGGTGTTACGTGTTATTCAAGCTTTTAGGTTATCCACCCAGTCATGGCAAAGTATCCATGAGCCTGGTCAGCAAATCACTTATTAATATCAGTTATGCTTTTATTGCCCTAGCATTAGGATATGTAATTTCCGAGTCTGTAGCCAATATGGGCTACACGTTGCATATAAGCACCTGGAATCTATTACTGGTGTTCATGCTCCTGATTGGCCTGGATCTTGCCTATTCACCTTTGGACCACTCCTGGCTGAACTGGAAAATTTTGCTGGTGCCACTGGGCTGTATAGTCGGTTCACTACTGGGTGCTTGCGTTACAGCCACACTGATTCAAAACATCAGCTTAAAAGATCTCATTATGTTGTCCCAAGGTTATGGTTTTTATTCCATGACCGGTATTGTGGTCACTGAACTCAAAAATGCGCATCTTGGCAGTATTGCACTCATGAATGACTTATTTAGAGAAATTTTGGCGATTATGTTTATGTATATGATCGGTTGGCGTTACCCACGCTCAGCAATTTCCTCAGCAGGAGCCACAGCTATGGATGTTACCTTGCCCATGGTAAAACAGGCCTGCGGTAATGATTTTATTCCACACGCCATGGTCAGCGGTTTTATTCTTTCTGTACTGGCACCCATATTGGTGAGTGTGTTGGCAGCAATTTAATTTATTAATCTCCCTAAATCCCTCTTTAAAAAAGAGGGACTTCTACTCCCTGAGCAATTTTTATAGCACTGCTTTAAAAAACAGCGCAAGAAAGGGAAGTCGGGAGGGATTGTTACATCGTCGCCAAAATATCTTTCAGCATTTGACGCGGATTTTCCGACTTGGTAATTGGACGGCCAATCACCAAATGTGTAGAACCATCCAGCATGGCTTGTTTCGGTGTGACAATACGTTTTTGGTCATCTGCTGCCGAACCTGCCGGACGAATACCCGGCGTGACTAAAGCAAAGTTCGCTCCTAAAGTTTCACGCAGCATTTTGGCTTCTTGGGCAGAACAGACCACCCCATCCAAACCACTTTCTTTTGTAAGTTTTGCAAGACGTTGCACCTGTTCAAATGGTTCAATATCCAAACCAATGTCTTTTAAATCTTCACGGCCCATTGAAGTCAGCACAGTCACGGCAATCAGCTGAGTTTTATAGTTACCCGCTTTTAAGCGCTCTACACAGGTTTCCATCATCTTGCGACCACCAGATGCATGCACATTCACCATCCAAACGCCTAAATCTGCTGCAGCACACACTGCTTGAGCTGTTGTATTTGGAATATCATGAAACTTCAAGTCCAAAAAAACTTCAAAGCCTTTGTCATGCAATGCCTTAACCACACTTGGGCCTTCATGAGTAAATAGCTCTTTACCAACCTTCACCCGACATAATGCAGGATCTAACTGCTCCGCAATCGTTAACGCGTCATATTGGCTTTTAGCATCCAGTGCAACAATGATACTCAAGAGACTTACCTTCGCTCAGACAAAAAAGAAAGCTTATTATAAAAGGTATTCCCGGCTTTAACAAAGTGATAAAAAAATTACTTAATTGAAGTTATTATTTTGAACAAGATACAGGTAATTGCTCTATAAAATAAAAAAACACTCTGAACCAAACGATTCAGAGTGTTTGAAAATTTATTCAGTTTTCTAATTCCAGACAGGATAAAACCCAAACATTATGCTAACCCACCACATTACAAGGGATTAGATGAACGATCTTCCGGATGAATGTCTAAAACTGTTTTTTCATGTCTGCTATGCGCTGCTGCCTCAGCTNNAGATATTCGATATCTTTACGTAGTCGCTTAATTTCCCAATTATTTTGAAATACCCGGAAAATTTGTACACCCAACAATAAACCCAGTACCAGACCTAATGCCAAGGTTAATAACAGCAATAAACCCAAACGCATTGCGGGCACTTGTGTAAAGAGCAGGTCTACCGAAAGTTCAGTACCGTTTTGTAGTACAAGCGCTAATGAATAGCCAAAAAGTACAATGAGCAATGCGACTAAAACGTAACGCATAAACACCCCATAAATTTTTATTACTGTGCAGATTCGTTTACTGCATCACGTAATGCTTTACCAGGTTTAAAATGTGGAACTGCTTTTGCAGCCACTTCAACAGATTTACCCGTTTTAGGATTACGTCCCACACGTGGATCACGGTGATGCAAAGCGAAACTACCAAAACCGCGAATCTCAATACGATTATCCGATGATAATGCTGCTATCATTTGGTCAATCATAATCTTAACAGCTTCTTCAACTAAAGGTTCTGCTAAGTGTGGATTTTTTAGGGAAATTCGCTCTATTAAGTCAGACTTATTCAGTGCTTCCGTAGTCATCTGCGACCTCTTTAATTATCAAGCTACCTTGTAGATGAAACGATAATAACCTGTTTAAATACAAAACGGTAGCGTAATAAGTTAATACTACGCTACCGTTTACAGTATTTGTGTAAAAAGTATTAGTTAATTTACATTAACAATACATTTTAACGTCTACTTAGTTGCCCATTTGAGCTTTGATCAAATCACCAATAGTCTTAGGACCATTGTCTTGACCAGCTGCAACTGTTTTCAAGTTAGCAACTGCTTCTTTCTCTTCAGCTTCGTCTTTCGCTTTGATAGACAAGTTGATAGAGCGAGATTTACGGTCTACATTGATGATTTTAGCTTCAACTTCTTGACCAACTTCAAGGAACTTAGTTGCATCTTCAACGCGGTCGCGGTTGATTTCAGATGCTTTCAGCGTCGCTTCAACTTCGTCAGCTAACTTAACAGTCGCGCCACGAGCATCAACTGCAGTTACAGTACCTTTAACAAGCGCACCGCGTTCGTTAGCAGCCAAGAAATCGTTGAACGGATCGCTGTTCATTTGTTTGATACCAAGGCTGATACGGTTGCCTTCAGCATCTACAGACAGGATAACCGCTTCAACAGTGTCACCTTTCTTGTAACGACGAATCGCTTCTTCGCCTTGTTCGTTCCAAGAGATGTCAGACAAGTGAACTAGACCGTCGATACCGCCTGGTAAACCGATGAAGATACCGAAATCAGTGATTGACTTGATCGTACCTGAAACTTTTTCACCTTTGTCGTGGTCTTTAGCAAACTCTTCCCATGGGTTAGCACGAGTTTGTTTGATACCCAGAGAAATACGACGACGTTCTTCGTCCACTTCAAGAACCATAACATCAACTTCGTCACCAATCTGAACAACTTTAGATGGGTGGATGTTTTTGTTAGTGTGGTCCATTTCTGAAACGTGTACTAAACCTTCAACGCCTTCAGCGATTTCAGCGAAACAACCGTAATCAGTCAGGTTAGTTACGCGCGCTTTAACGATAGAACCTTTAGGATAACGGTTCATGATCGCTAACCATGGATCTTCGCCTAATTGTTTAAGGCCTAAAGATACGCGGTTACGTTCGCGGTCAAATTTAAGTACTTTAACAGTAACTTCTTGACCAACTTCAACCACTTCTGAAGGATGCTTGATACGTTTCCAAGCCATGTCAGTAATGTGAAGAAGACCGTCGATACCGCCAAGGTCAACGAACGCGCCGTAATCAGTAAGGTTCTTGATTGTACCAGTAACTGTTTGACCTTCTTCAAGCTGAGCAAGAAGAGCTTCACGGTCAGCTGAAGATTCAGCTTCCATAACAGCACGACGAGATACAACAACATTGTTACGTTTAGCATCAAGTTTGATTACTTTGAATTCTAACTCTTTACCTTCTAAGTGAGTAGTATCACGAATAGGACGAGTATCAACTAAAGAACCTGGAAGGAACGCACGAACTGGACCGATGTCAACAGTGAAACCGCCTTTAACTTTACCAGAGATAACACCAGTAACGATTTCGCCGTCTTCAAAGATTTTTTCAAGTTTAGTCCAAGTTTCAGCACGTTTAGCTTTTTCACGTGATAAAACTGTTTGACCCATACCGTTGTCAAGAGCTTCAACAACAACATCAACAGTATCGCCAACTTGAACTTCAAGTTCACGTTCNNTTGGTCGTTTAAGAATTCAGCGCGGTCAACGATACCTTCTGATTTAAGGCCAGTGTCAACTGTTACCCAGTCAGAATCGATATTTACTACAACGCCTTGGATGACAGCACCCTTTTCAACGTTGAGGTTTAATTCGCTTTCTTCAAAGAGGGCTGCAAAAGATTCGGTCATGATATACCTGATAAAGTCAGCGGTCTTGGATCAGACAAGGCCGGTTTA
>DKLL01000019.1 GCA_002455755.1 Acinetobacter sp. UBA6641 | reverse complement strand
TTCTTCAAGATAGTTGATGGTCGGACAAATGGTGCCTGTGCTTGGCTTGTAGTTCCCGCCCACCAGTGTTGCCACATCTTTAATAATGTCGTAGCTAAACTTTGGGGATTGGGCAATGAAATGTAGCACCAACAGTTTCATTTGTCCTGCTTCAAAAAGGCGTTTTCGGGATGAAGATGTACTTTCGATGTTCTCAATAAAATTGTAAGTTGGCACAACTAAGATATATCTTAATATTAATTAAGATATATCTTAGTATATTTGGTACGTTTAAGAAAGCTTTTTGATGTGATAAATATTTTAAAGACAAGCCATTTTCATTTTTCTTTACTTAATTTAATTTAATTTAATTTNNTTGCATGTAATCACTTCATCTTTTTCTGACTCAACCGCAAAATATGAATCTTTTAAGACTCCACCAATTTGAGATTCACATTGAAGACATTTATGTATTTTTTTATTGGTAGGTATAGCTAAAATTTTAGATACTTTCTTCTTCCCCATAACCTTTTGGAAAAAACTATAAAAGAAAATAATCTTGCTATGATCATCCATTAATTCACCGGCTTTTGCCTCACCATCCTCCTCAATATCTAAATGACCAGATTCTACAATTTTTTGAAAAATTGATACTTTTTCATTATCAATCTTTTCACCCCATAACTCTGTTAAAAACAAATAGCTAATTTCAATAATTTTATAAGGTGTTATCTTTGCCGCTTTTGTTCCATGTATATAAAGATTTCTAGCAATTCTTAACTCTTCAAATTTTTGTTTGACGTGATCACTAGGCTTAATATTAGTAACAGCAAATATTTTCAACAATGAGTCAAATGGATGAATATAAAATTCGTGAAAAGGTTTATTTGACCATTTCCAATCTTTAGGAGGTGTTTCTAGCAATAAATACGGAGTTATAATAGATATTCGATATTTCAAATAATTTTCAATAGAATTAAATAACAATAAAATAATATTCCCCAATTCAACATCTAAATATTCCCAATACTCGGATTCTAGATCTGATAACTCACACTCTAGATCCTCAAATTCCATATATTCAAATTTGCATAGAAGATTTAACAAGTTATTTAGTACAAGGAAATGATAGTTTACACATCTATCTAAGAAAAATTCTGAATCAGGAATATCTGTAATCATTTTTATTTTTTAATCACCTAAATAAAATCAATATTACAACAATTAAAAAAATAATATTATTAACCTCTGCCTCTATATTCCTTTACCATCCGATCACTGACATCTTCCGGATAACATAACGGCGCATACCCGCCTGCACGATTATACGCACTACGCTTACCACAACGACTACCATTTGAAGCTGTATTATAAGGACATGGACAATTTCCCGGATAACTTTCAATCGATTGCTGAATTATTTTTTGCTTAATCGCTTCTGTACTTTCATTACTTTGTTTAGCCTCTACACCAAAAGCTAAACATAACCCCATTAAAATAAATAATTTTTTCATAAATATCCCTCAATATTTGTATTGTATCGAGAAGTAATTTAAGTGAAAATTCAACTTTCGAATGACTATATATTATTCATATATTTAAAACTTACCCAAATGAAAAAACCCGCCTTTCAGCGGGTTTTCTTTTCAAATCAGTCCAGTCTTATAGACGAACCAATTCCACAATTTTCTCAGCTAGTTCTTCAATTGACTCTTGCGCGAAGCTTACATCTGTACCTTCTGCAATAGTAGTAATCACAGCAATACCTGTCTCACGAAGAAGTGCAACTTGCGCAGCATCAAAGTCGGCTTTGGCAATCGCCACAATACCTTGTTGAAGCAATAGGTTTTCAAGCGCNNCGCTTGCGCATTTTCCAGTGCTTTGGCAGATACTGTAATTGACGCAGGTTTTTGACCCAAACGTGCTGCACGGTCTTCCGCAGTGACAGGGTTGCTATGTGCAGTCCATTCAACCGACTCTTCCACCATACCCGCACCAATCGTAACGTTGTTCAAACGATCAATGAAGATAAACGAACCGGTATAACGGCTGTCCTGATAACGGTCAAAGACCACTGGCGCATCAAATTCAACAGTCACATTGGCAATCGCATTCAGCTCAAGGTGATCCACTTGCATTTGCTCAAGCGTATTCACATTGGTACGGAAGTTAATGCCAGTCACTTTGGCAGGCACCGTTTGTGTACCAATCTTGATATTATACAGCTTGCCAATCACTAGCGGCTGATCTGCCATCCAGACCACAGTCGCTTTAACCGAACGTGAAATGGCAGGAACACCCTGATCCGCACGAACCAGCATATTGCCGCGTGATACGTCAATTTCATCGTTCAGCGTTAATGTCACCGCTTGACCTGCAAATGCATGTTCAAGGTTGCCATCAAAGGTCACGATTTCTTTAACCGTTGAAGTCTTGCCCGATGGCAAGGCAACAACTTTATCACCTACGTTAATTTCACCCAGCGCAATCGTACCTGCGAAACCACGGAAGTCGAGGTTAGGACGATTCACATACTGCACAGGGAAACGGAAATCACGTTGCGCGGTATCGCGGTTAATTTCAACGGACTCAAGCGTACCCATCAAGGTTTCGCCAGTGTACCAAGGCGTATTGGCAGACTTGTTCACCACGTTATCGCCATTCAATGCAGAAATAGGCGTAAAGATGATGTTACTTGGCTTGCGGTCGCCTAACTGGTTTACGAAGTTGGCATAGTCAGCCTGAATTTCATTGAAGCGTGCTTCAGAGAATTCAACCAGGTCCATTTTGTTGATTGCAACAATAATGTTCTTAATACCGAGCAAGCTTGCAATGTAAGTATGACGACGGGTTTGGGTTTGTACACCGTAACGCGCATCAATCAGGATGATCGCAAGGTCACAGGTAGATGCTCCGGTCGCCATGTTACGCGTGTATTGCTCATGCCCCGGAGTATCGGCAATGATGAACTTGCGCTTTTCAGTAGAGAAATAACGGTAAGCCACATCAATGGTAATGCCCTGCTCACGTTCAGCTTGCAGACCATCGACAAGAAGTGCCAAGTCAGGTGCATCACCCGTTGTACCCACTTTTTTAGAGTCGCGGGTTACAGCTTGTAATTGATCTTCATAAATCAATTTTGAATCGTAAAGCAGACGACCAATTAAAGTCGATTTACCGTCATCCACGTTACCGCAAGTCAGGAAACGTAGCAGGTCTTTATTTTCATGTTGTTTTAAATACGCCAGGATATCCTGGCTAATCAATTCTGATTGATGAGACATTGCTCAAAGCTCCACAAATTCATTGAAATCGGTTTCTGATCTTCAAATCCACCTAAATCCCTCTTTATAAAAGAGGGACTTTTTCTCCTCTCTTTCGTAAAGAGAGGTTGGGAGAGATTAATTAGAAATAACCTTCCTGCTTTTTCTTTTCCATCGAGCCTGCTTCATCATGGTCAATCATACGACCTTGACGTTCCGAACTGGTGGCTAAAAGCATTTCCTGGATAATTTCCGGCAAGGTGTTGGCAGTTGATTCAACTGCACCCGTTAATGGGTAACAACCTAAAGTACGGAAACGTACCGATTTCATTTGTGGAACTTCGCCTTCATATAAAGGCATACGTTCATCATCAACCATAATCAGTGTACCGCTACGTTCAACCACAGGACGTTCTGCAGCCAAATAAAGTGGTACTAATGGAATACTTTCCAAGTAGATATATTGCCAGATATCGAGCTCAGTCCAGTTTGATAACGGGAACACACGAATACTTTCGCCTTTGTTCACTTTACCGTTGTAAAGGTTCCAAAGCTCAGGACGCTGGTTTTTCGGATCCCAACGGTGTTTCGTATCACGAAATGAATATACCCGTTCTTTGGCACGTGATTTTTCTTCATCACGGCGCGCGCCACCAAAAGCGGCATCGAACTTGTATTTATCCAAAGCCTGTTTTAAGCCCTGGGTTTTCATGATGTCGGTATATTTCGAACTACCGTGATCAAAGGGATTGATTCCAGCATCTTTGCCTTCTTTGTTTTGATGTACGATCAAATCGAAACCATGGGTTTTCGCCATGTTGTCGCGGAATTTGATCATATCTTTAAACTTCCAGCCCGTGTCTACATGCAGTAACGGGAATGGAAGTTTTGCAGGATAGAATGCTTTTAAAGCAAGATGCAGCATCACTGCGGAATCTTTACCAATGGAATACAACATGACCGGATTTTCAAATTCGGCAGCCACTTCACGGATAATGTGAATACTCTCAGCTTCAAGCTGTTTAAGATGAGTAAGTCTTTCCTCATTTATGGACATTGACAACACCAGCTCAGATCAACGTGTACTTATTACACTTTTAAAAATATATATATTCATTATAAAGATTTAGTTATCTCAACTATTGCTTGTTTTATTATATTGATATGCAAATTTGTCATATAAAGCTTATCTAATAATGAGTATAAGTTTTTATTAATTGTAATCTTAAGTGGGGAATCGGTATTGTAGCCAGATACACTCCATACAACAACCCAACATTAAAATGTACAAAATCTAAACTGATTGCTAATTCCTCTAACTCATATATTTTATTCGGCTGCAAAATTGCCTAGAGTAGCTAAACTTTCGCCCATCTCCTGTATTGTTTTGAATTATGCATACGCTAGACCGTACTCTTGAATCCATTAAATCCAGCCTGGAATATGCAGAACTTGCCGGCTTTATCTATCAGCAAGATGATCATTTGCTGGTTCTGCAAGAAGCCTTAAATTATGATGGTTCAGTCCTGAATAACTTTGTTCAGCATGAGCTCACTGCTGACCAGATTGGGCTGCAATTTGGTCTTAGACTTTCGGATAAGCATTTTGATTTTTTGCTAGGGGTCACCCACAGTAATCAGGATCGTAGTTATGAGATTAGTGCAGAAAACCTCAAGNNCCTGATCAGCCTGCCACTGACAGCCAATAGCTCACAACTTGAAGCTGCCCTTGAAAGTCAACTGTTCAATCAGCCTGGGTTAAATTTCCTCAATACTGCCATTAAAACCAATCCAATGGGACAACAAGTCAACTGGATGAAAGACTTTATTATGCAACAAATGCTGGATATGAAAGTTCTTATTCAAACCTGTTTGCTTTAATGGCAATTCTTCGTGCTATCGGTTACGCATCCGCTTAGCTCTACAAATTAAGTCTTATATCGACTCAATGAAAGCTCTTTAATTTTAAATCACAAGCGATTGAATTTAAGTAATTTTTTAAGTAAAGAAATGCAGTTTCAGCTGCTGCATTTTTGATTTAAGTTGAATAAATTTTATACAATTACTCTGCATAAAACTACTTGAGTAATGCCTGTAGCAGGTTAAATTATCTGCTGATATGGCCTATATAGAGCATAATAATGACTCACTCTATCTACCCGTGCCTGTGGTTTGAAAAAAATGCTCAAGCAGCCTTGGAATGGTATTGCTCTATTTTTCCACATAGTCACATGATTGAAGCAAATGAATATGTGGCAAAAGCAGACTTTGCAGGCGTGCCATTTTTAGGAATTAACGGTGCTCCTAATTTTCACCCAAATCCTTCCATTTCCTTTATGGTGATTTGTGAAAATCAGACTGAAATTGATCACTTGTGGAATCAGTTGATCGAGGGCGGCTCTACCTTAATGGCATTGGAACAATGTGCCTGGAGTGACTGTTACGGCTGGTTACAAGACCGATATGGTTTTAGCTGGCAGCTCTATTTAGGCAAATTGTCAGATGTCAATCAGCAAAAAATTGTTCCTACCCTGATGTATTGCGGGGCGTATCAGGGACAATGTCAGGCTGCCTTGAATTTCTACCAAAGCTTATTCAAGCGTTTTAGGACTCAGGGCATTTTGAAATATAGTGAAGGTGAATATACTGGACAAGTGAAACATTCCCAAGTGATCGTCAATCATTTCACCCTGATGGCCATGGACAGCGGCAGCCCCCAACCCTTTGAATTTAATGAAGCCATATCACTGATCATAGAATGCGAAGACCAGGCAGAGATTGATTATTACTGGAATGGCATTACGCTAAAAGGTATCGAGAGCCAATCTAGCTGGTGTAAAGATCAGTTTGGAGTGAGCTGGCAGNNCAAAATTCGTCCTGAAAATTTGAGTGAAATTCTCAAGCAGAATCCTCGTGCACAAGCTGCAATCTTTAAAATGAAAAAGCTGGTGATTCATGATCTGCTATATGCCTGATCACTCTGTAACAGAATGATTTCAAAATAAAAATAGCTATCCATCCATTAATATTTTTAAAAAATTGAATAACTAGTACAAGCGAGTATAACAATGAATAATTTAAAAAATATATACCAGAACAGGCTTAGCCGTTGTCTTTATTGGAGCTTAAGCTGCCTACCTTTCTCTACATATGCCGCAGATTTCGTGCAAATCAAACAACATCCTATTGATGCAATTGTGCAGCAAAATATGACACAAAAGTCAGTCACACCGCCATTCAAAAAAACCGGCAAGATCGATCAGATGCGTATCATGCATATCGATATTGATTATGTGTATGATAAAGATAAAGCCCAGCAGCAAAAAAATATTCGCAGCTTGATTCAAAGGATTAACCTGATTCAACCGAATACTATTTTTTTGCAAGCCTTCGCAGATCCCGATGCCAATGGTTCAGCAGATCAGGTGTATTTTAAAAACCGCCACATCCCCACCAGAGACAATCTTTTTCCTGTTCTTGTCGACCAGATTCGTAGCAAAACCCAGGTCAAGCATGTTTATGCCTGGCTACCTTTAATGTCATGGGAATTTCCAAAAAGTTATAAACTGACTTATGTTTCACATAATGAAGGTGGAAAACAGGGTTATATTCGGGTTTCACCATTTGATCCGCAAAATCTTAAATACGTTTCCGAGATTTATTTGGATTTTTTCAAATCAAATATAGTAGATGGTGTCCTTTACCATGATGATGTCACACTGAACGATTATGAAGACAGCTCTGCTCCAGCGCAAAGTATGTACCAGGCTTGGGGATTTAGTGCAGATCAATTATTAAAACAGCCTCGGCAAACCAAACAATTACAATTTGCAAAATTCAAAACAGCATATCTGGATCAATTTGCAGCAGGCATTACCAAAATCGTTAAACAACAACAACCTCATCTACTGACTGCCCGGAATATGTATGCGCCGGTAGTATTAGAGCCTCATAGTGAAAACTGGTTTAGCCAATCCATGCCAAGTACTTATCAATATTATGACTATAATGCCATTATGGCGATGCCTTATATGGAAGAAGCGGATGACCATCAACAGTTCTATCTAGAGCTTATCCAACGCTCAAAAAAATACGACCCCGATTTGAGCCATACAATCTTTGAACTTCAAGCATTGAATTGGCGAAATAATCGGAAACTTTCTACAGAAGAAGTCGTGGATACGATCAAGCTTTTAGAAAAACACGGGGTAAAACATATTGGTTATTACCCCGATGATTTTGTACAGGAACATCCTCAGCCTGCTAAGCTGAAATCCGCTTTTTCAACTGGTGATTAGTTTCAACAAATTCCAGTAACCCTTTATTATTATAATAAAGGGTTAAATTTCTGGCTTGTTGCATGTTGATAATATCTGCCATATTTACCTTAAAACTGCTGGCAAGTTGAGGCACCGCAACCGCTACTGGATTTCTCCTACGATCTTTACCTGAAAAGCGAACCCAGTTATAAGTTGCCCAAAGCAATAGCACACCAATAAAGCTTAGAATCATCACAACAATATTCATTAAACTTAACTGGCTATCTGGCTGAGCCTGTATAACCAGTTGCTGATAAATCGTTTGACTCTCAAACCACCAGAAAAATATGGTTAACGCTGGTATAAATAACCACATAAACACCAACCAGCCCACAATTTGCAAACTGTATCCTACACTTTTATTACGTACATATTCAGGTTGATCTATATATTCTGGTAGCTCTAATTTTGACTCATCTTCAATTAAATAATATTTATATACTTTAGTCATTTTCTGGTGCTCCTCTAAATCCACGATCTGGGCTTACCCAGCGTGCACGTTTTTGAGTCTTGAAAATCGTTTTAGGTAATGCAATCACTGTTGTCAACATCGTCAGAATCCAGAAGAACAGTGGATACCAAATGACCCAAAAATAATTTCTAAACATGCGGGCTTTATCATAGGGCTTATCAATGCATAAACTCACGAAGAATTGAATAAGGCAAGTTAGACCCAAAATAACCCCGTACCATTGTGGAAAGAGTGATTGAATTGCCCACTCTCCAGGTAAAGGAAAAAACAGACCATATAGATATAGGATAATAATTCCAAACATCACATACGCCCAAACCACACTGACAATGGACTCCAGCGCAATAGGCCACATACGGCGTCGATTCCACTTAAATAAACTCGGTAAATAAGCAAATAAAACCTCTACTCCTCCTTGCGCCCAACGCAAACGCTGTTTCCACAGGCCCTTAAAGGTTTCAGGCATATAGATGTAACACAATGCTCTTGGGACATATTGCAAATCCCAATGATCGAATTGTAAACGCCATGATACATCGATATCCTCCGTAATCATGTCATCACGCCAATACCCGATCCGGTCTAGCGCCGTTTTACGAAAACCGACTATTGCACCTGAAACAGTGAAGATTCGCCCATAGGTACGTTGTGCACGTTTAATTAATCCAATAATAGAAGAGAATTCGCCGACCTGAATTTTACCCAGGATACTGGAACGGTTCAGAATACGTGGATTTCCCGTGACTGCCCCAACCCGAGGGTAATGGGTTAAATGATGCATCATCCACAACACTGCATGTGGATGTATTAAAGCATCACCATCTATACAAACNNCATTGCTCCGGCGCGTAAAGCATAGGCCTTGCCTTGGTTTTCAGCCAAATGTACCACTCTAAGTTTCGGATATTTTTGTAGAAGTTCATCTAGAATTTCGGCAGTTTTATCTTGGCTACCATCATTGACCGCGATGACTTCAAACTCTGGATATTGAGTTTGCATTGCAAATTTGATTGTGTCTCTAATCTGCATTTCTTCATTGAAGCAAGGAATAATAATGCTGCATCGATGATCACCTGGCTGCGGTAAAGAGGATTTTCTACGTTCATGTTTTAAATAGAACCAAATTCCACCTGCAATCCAAAGCCAAGCCATAAATAATGGGTAAAAAAAGGCAAAACCAAAATATAAATCACTGATTTGCAATAAATTGGAGTCTCCCATCACTTCCTCCCCTTCGCAGTATTATTTTCATATGGATTACGATAAGTGAGTGGACTGGTATTAATACTCAGTTCTTGATAAAGATGCTCTTGAACTTGCTGTCCAGCCTTCAATTGATAATTATTGATCCCAATTTTTTGTACGGATAATTTTTTTAATTCCTGATAATATTGCGAATATTCCTTCCAATCGCTTTTTTTCGCATTCTGATTTACGGTAAAACTAACAATTAAATACTGTTTTTGCAGAGCGTTTAATTTTTCGAGCTGTTTTTCTATTGCTCTAAATATTCCAGTATCTTTAACCGGATCGAATTCAATATAAAGAAAATCGTTATTATTTAAACTATATTCCATCAAAGGCATTAATCCGTCTACATGTTTATCCTTTAAGGTAATTTTCAAAACAGTTTGATAGTTATTACTGATATTGGTGTAATATCTTGCCTGTTTTTTAGCTTG
>DKLL01000133.1 GCA_002455755.1 Acinetobacter sp. UBA6641 | reverse complement strand
ATATATTTTGAGATCCTCATTTTGGCCTTTCAAAAGTAGAAGTATTGCCTACGCAAAAGTATCAAGATGGAAACAATCCAATGGGGCTGTGCTGATTTCAAAATCTAATATTGAGCCTTGGGTAGTGTATGAAAGGAGCTCATACCCCTTTGAACATTGACACCCATTTCTTTTGAAGATTAATCCATTATTGATTCATCTCACGCAAGCTTTGCAGTGGCGGAATGTCACAGAGATAACTCAAACGATAACGTCCAATCAGCGCACACAGTAGCGTCATGAGTATCGGTAAAATCAGCCAGATTTGCCAATGAGCCTGAATCAGCAGATTCATTTTATAACTGGCTATAGCACTGATCACTTCGGCAAACAGGCAAGCTACGATTCCTGCCATAAATCCCATAAAACCAATTTCCAGGGTCATCATCTGCTTGAGCTTTTGTTTGGAACTGCCGAATGAACGCAGCAAAGCCACTTCACGTTTACGTTCATCCATTAATAGGTTTAAACAGGCTATTAACACCAGAATGCCCGAAACACTGACCAACAGAGCCAGAATGGTGACAATTTGCACCAGTACATTCACCAGACGTTTGACCTCATCCAGAATCAGGCTGACATCAATAAACACGGTGTTGGAAAATTGCTGAATTACCGACACCAGCTGGTTTTTATCCTGTTCCGGCACATAGAAACTGCCTAAATAACTGCCGGCATTTTCATCCATGGTTTTAGGTGCAAAAATAAAGAAAAAGTTCGGACTGAAACTTTCCCATTCCACACTGCGCAAGTTCACCACTTTGGCCTGAATCTGACCTTCAGGCAAACTAAAAGTCAAACGATCACCAATTTTAATCCCCAGCTCTGCTGCGGTTTTGGCTTCAACCGAAACCTCACCGGGATGTTTCAAGACTGCTGTGCCCTGCACGATGATATTGTCAGCCGGATATTCGGTGGTCTGGGTCAAATTCAGTTCACGGCGTAAAGAATTATTGCTTTTCACCAGATCTGCTACAAAGGGCTGATCATTCTTCGCCACCAATCGGCCACGAATATTCGGATATAAGGGCGTGCTTGACCAACCGTGCTGCTTGATCTGTGCCTTAAAAGCTGGCATATCAAAAGGCGGCAGGCCATAAACAAACTGGTTCGGTGTACCTTCAGGCAATTGCTGTTGCCAACGTTCCAGCAAGTCGGTTCGCAACACGGTCAATACAGTCATCAGACTCAGGCCAAGTGCCAGAGCGGTAATTTGAAAAGCGGTTTGATAAGGCACACGTACATAGGCTGAAATGGTTCCTTTCAGGTTTTTGATGAACTTTAAACAGCCCCAGATCATTAAATAGAGTACCGTACACAGCAGAATAATCGCCCCCATCACCCAGGCGGTCAGTACCAGATTTTCTGTCAACACAATACTGAATAACGCCAGGCTGGCTGTGCCCATCACTAACATCCACAGCATCGATTGCACTGATTTTTCCTGCTGGCGAATGACACGGATTGGCGGAGTATTCAGTAATTGCCATAAACTGGGAACAATAAACCCCAATAGCACCACCGCACTGGTCAGCATGGCCACCGGTAATGGCCCCAGCAGCATCTCCACTGCAGAAAATGCAATCTGCAAATTTGGAATCAGTTGCAGCATCAGTTGCAGCAAACCGTAACCCAAAGCGACACCCACCAGAGTGCCAATCAGCATGGCAACCACCAATACCACGGCCAGCAAGCTGAGATAGGCATTGAGAATCTGGCCTCGCGTCGCACCGATGCAACGCATCAATGCAATATTGTCCTGATTTTGTTGCACATAGCGCTGGCTGGTCAGGGCAATTGCAATCCCGCACAGCAAAATGGTCAAGATATTGCTCAGTTGCAGGAAGGTATCCAGATTGGCAATCGGCTTCATTAAACGGGTATTGCTTTCGCTGGCATTGCGTAATCGCAAGCTATTCTGCTCATCAAGTATTTGTGCATCTTGCGCTGTTTTCGGCAGCAGGCCTTGCTGCTGTTGCTTAAAATCCTGTTCAAACTGTTTGGTCTGCTGTGGCTCTCCCGCCATTAACAATCGATACTCGGCACGGCTGCCGACCTGAATGGCATTGGTTTTGGCTACATCACTACGGGAAATAATCACCGTCGGTGAAAAACCGGAAAAACCCATTTCCTGATTGGAATCATGCACAATTTTTGCCGTAACCTTAAACTGTCCGTCTGCGATATTGACCCTATCTCCCAATTTAACATGCAATAAATCCATGGCACGCGGACTCATCCACACTTCACCGGACTGGATTATTTTCGCCTGTGGCAGCACACGAAGCTCCCCGCGCAAGGGAAATTGATGATCAATCGCTTTCACATTCACCATCACGAACTGGTCCTGGGTATGTGCCATTGAACCGAATGCGGTGACTCGGGATTGTTTCAGTTTTAATTGTCTGGCCTGATCAAACCACTTTTGTTCCAGTGGCTGATTGTCTGTCAGTACCAGATCCGCGGCCAGCATTTCTGCAGCCTGTAAAGCTACGGCATTTTGAATCTGTTCATTGCTAAATTTCAGCGCAGTGGTGGCACTAATCGCAAGGGTCAAGGCAATGATCAGCAGATAAATGCCGCTGCTTTTAAAGCTTTGTGTCAACAAAGGCCGAAATAACGTATTCATTTCAACCCTCTCTCTGACCATGTTCTATGAAATGACCATCGCGCAGTTCAAAATGCCGTTGGCATTGCTGGGCCAAGGTTGAATCATGGGTCACCAGCACCAGAGTGGTACCAAACTCACGATTCAGCTGAAATAACAGTTGTTCGATTTCCTTGGCCGTTTGCGCATCCAGATTGCCGGTCGGTTCATCGGCAAAAATAATTTGCGGATCGCTAATTAAGGCACGGGCAATCGCTACCCGTTGCTGTTCCCCACCAGACAGGACTTTCGGCGTTTGCATGGCCTGACGTTCCAGGCCGACTTTTTTCAGTAAAGCTAAAGCCTTTTTTTCAGCTGCGGCAAAGTTAAAATTCTGCTGTAAGCGTAGCGGTAACATTACATTTTCCACCGCCGTTAAATGCGGTAACAGCTGAAAAGACTGAAATACAAAACCGATATTTTTTAAACGCACCAATGCACGCTGTTCTTCGTTTAACTCTGCAATTGATTCACCACATACGACCAGTTTGCCTGAACTGGCCTGATCCAGTGTGGCCAGAATCCCCAGCAGGGTCGATTTACCTGAACCGGAACGTCCGGTAATTGCCACCTGTTCACCACGATGAATATCAAAGCTTAGATTTTCAAAAATGCTCAGCTCTTTTTGGGCAAATTTTATCTTTTGGCTAAGCTGCTGTGCAGAGATAATCACTTGTGGCATGATGGAATGGTCGCTATTAACGTGGGTCATAAAATCCCTATATGCAAAATCGCAATCTGAAAACTCTTGTATTTCCTTGTCTGGCCATGCTCAGCTTGGGTCTTACTCCAGTCATGGCATCTGCGAAAACCATTATGATCGTGGGTGACAGCATTAGTGCGGGTTATGGCATACAGGCACAGCAAGGCTGGGTAACATTATTACAGAAACGTCTAGACCAACAGTATCCGAAACAGCACAAAGTGGTCAATGCCAGTGTCAGTGGTGAAACCACCAGTGGTGCCGTGGCACGTTTACCCAAATTACTGCAAACCCATAAGCCGCATATTGTGGTAATTGAACTGGGCGGCAATGATGGTTTACGCGGTCAGCCACCGCTATTGATTCAAAAAAACCTGGCCACCTTAATCCAGCAAAGTCAGAAAACTAAAGCCAAGGTGATTGTTTTGGGAATGAAAATTCCGCCCAATTACGGAACCGCTTATAGTAAGGCCTTTGAAAAAAATTATAAGATTGTCAGTCAGCAGCACAATGTACAATTGCTGCCATTCTTTCTGGAAGGCGTAGCCGGCAAGAAAAGCTTGATGCAAGCCGATCTGGTTCATCCCAATACTTCTGCCCAAAGCATTTTGCTGAACAATGCTTATCCCTATATAAAAGGCGCTTTATAAAGCTAATGCCGGTCAGTCAAGAAATTGACTGGCATTTTCTATTTTTAAAATTGAAATGTTATTTGATACGCGGAAACGTCATCCGCAACTGTTCGACTCAGGACGACCTTAAAAGAAACTGTTTCTGCGATAGATTTACCATAAGGTGGTAGTGAACGAGTTTTGACGGTGAGAATAGCCGAAAATATTTTTTCGCCTATTCGCAAGATGGTTTGACCTTGCACAACAATGTTGCTCATGCCAAAAAAGTAGCATTTGAGCTCCAAACCTTTGACTTAATAAAGAAAAGACCCCAGCATATTTTAAAATATAAAAAACATTTATATTTTAGGATGTTAACTAATCAACATTATCTTACCAAGGCTTTTTTTATTAAATCAATACGTATAGAAAAACCTTAAAAACTCGGACGGTAATATTTATAGGTCAAACCTTTTTCATTATAAACGTCATAACTTTTTTGTTTAAAGTCAGAGACCCATTGCTTACCGGTAAAGCCTGCAATATGTCCATACACATGTTTACCGGTTCGATCAATAATATAAATATCACCTTCTTTAGGTGCATCAAACTTGGGGTTAATTTGTCGATAACCAATTTTCATTAAGGTAGTGCCCCAGTCCGCCGCCGCAACCGGATGACTTTGAAAGCGTGCACCTGCCGACTCTAAAGCAAGACGGATACTTTTGGCACACTTTTGTGAACTGCTATATGAACTAATACCCTGCAAGAAATCGGTGAATTTATCAATATCAATTCGTTGGCCATTAGTGGTCAATATATTATTTTTTGAAGTTGATTTAACAGACGTCAATTCTGTATTTTTCTTAGAATTTTTACCAGTTTGAGAACGTATTACAATATTTGCCTGAACAGGAGCATACACTTCACTCATGTTTACATTATGATCATAAACCATTCTTTACCAAACACTCCCAAGCCTAAGACTAGCGGCTTTTCACTCATTTCGACGGCAAGATGGTACCCGTTACAATATGATTTTTCATGTAACAAATGTAATTAAATATAAATAAATCTTGTTCAACTGAGTTAAATGATTATTTTTTGTTAATTTTTACAATCCAACATCAGTAACAATTTAATTGATGCTCACTCGAGCAAGACCACGCTGTTATTAGGTTTCGAGTCTTTACGCCATAATTTGATCAAATAAAGTGGTATAAATTGCAAAATCTGACATGAGCCATATGTTGTAAATTTTTAAGCCCTGCTTGTTCATATGCAGGGTCATGTCCCTATTTTGAATATCTAATACCAACTGACCTATAGAGGTTTTTAGGAGGGCTGAAAAATTATTTACAGAAAAATTGATTCATTTTTCTCACCCTTATAATTTTACCTCGAACAGTTACACCATAAACATTTATGCAGCATCAACAAGCTTGACTGCTGAATAAATATCAATAATTTTCAATTAATTACAAAATAAATCTAAGCCAGCCCGGTTTCTGGAACATTAAAAAGAATGGTTTCATGACTGTAAAAAGGCTAATATGTGCCACATGAAATTCACACGATTATGAGAGAGACATGCGTCAATATTTAGACCTTTTACAACATATCCTCGACAACGGTGGCGACAAAGGCGATCGTACTGGAACGGGTACACGTTCTGTATTTGGTCATCAAATGCGCTTTGATCTTTCCAAAGGTTTCCCTTTATTGACCACCAAAAAAGTTCATTTCCGTTCCATCGTGATTGAGCTGTTGTGGTTCTTAAAAGGTGATACCAACGTCAAATATTTGCAGGACAACAAAGTTTCAATTTGGGACGAATGGTCTACTGCAGAACAAACTGCACGTTTTGGGCGTCCTGAAGGTGAATTGGGGCCAGTCTATGGTCATCAGTGGCGTAACTTTGGCGCAACTAAAAAAGAAAATGGTCTCTATGAGCAGGATGGTTTTGACCAGATCAAATGGCTGATCAACGAAATTAAAACCAATCCCAACTCACGCCGTTTAATTGTCTCCGGTTGGAACCCGAATGAAGCAGGAACTGTGGCGCTTCCACCTTGCCATACCCTGTTCCAGTTTTTTGTACAGAACGGCAAGCTGTCATGCCAGCTCTATCAACGTAGTGCGGACGTGTTCTTGGGTGTGCCATTTAATATTGCCAGTTATGCCCTGCTCACGCATATGATTGCGCAAGTATGCGGCCTGGGTGTGGGCGATTTTGTCTGGACCGGTGGTGATACCCATTTATATACCAANNGCGCCGGTTGCGGTTTAATTTCTAAAATCCCCCTTTAATTCCCCCTTTTGCAAAGGGGGAAAACGTATCTGAGTATAAAAAATACAGGGAAAATTTTATGACCTTCCAAAATTTAGAAGTGGTTCATGTCGTGGCCATGGACCAGCAGCGCTGCATTGGTAAAAATAATGACTTGCCTTGGCACATTTCAGCTGACCTCAAGCATTTTAAAGAAATCACCCAAGGCGGTGTAGTGGTTATGGGTCGCAAGACTCTGGAATCGATGGGACGCACCTTGCCGAAACGAGTCAACTGGGTGATTACCCGTGACACCAGCTGGTCATTTGAAGGGACTAAAGTTGCCTACTCGATTGAATATGCTTTAGCTCAAGCAGTTGCCGATGTACAAGCATCAGAGAAAACCGACGCGATCTTTGTGATTGGTGGTGGAGAAATCTTTAAGCAGACCATGAACATTGCCGACCGTTTAGAGCTGACCCATGTCGAACTGGATGTTCAAGGCGATGCCTACTATCCGGAAATTCCAGCTGAATTTAAAAAGGTCGCCTCGGAACAACATATTGACGACAAAACTGGGATTGCTTTTGAGTTCGCAACTTACCGAAAATAAAGGCAATAATTATTTATAACAGCCAAATATGCAGAATATTGAAAGAAGCGGATTGATTATTGCCTTAGGCATGGGGCTACTGCACTGCCTGTTCGGTCTTTTCGTTATTGTGTCCTCTATTTGGCTGTGTCTGGCATTATGGTTTCAGGAGCCCTATAACGGTTTTGTGACCCGTCTACTGATCGGTATGTGGGTGGTTTTTTCCTTAACTATTCTCGGCATTTATATTACCCAATATGTGTTTAACCGTCAGACCGATGTACTGATTTATCTGCTGGCTTTTCTTTTGGGCTTATTTTGGTATTTTGGTCTGGAAGCCAAACAGGATCGTGACTGGAATCCCGAAGTTGCCCAAATCCTGTCTTATGAACAACAGGGCAATTTGGTCACGCTACACAATGTACGTAATTTTAACTGGCA
>DKLL01000069.1 GCA_002455755.1 Acinetobacter sp. UBA6641 | reverse complement strand
GCGGGATGGAGCAGTCTGGTAGCTCGTCGGGCTCATAACCCGAAGGGCGTTGGTGCAAATCCAGCCCCCGCTACCAAGTTTCTAAAAGGCTCACAAAAAGGTGGGCCTTTTTGCACAGTGGACTTTGGTTTTTCTGTGTAAATAGGGGCGATTACGCCCTTTTTTATTGGCTATCGTGTAGTGTCCGACATTTATTGGTCAAATCGTCATGTTTCACTACTAATATAGTTGAGTTAGTCTGAACCGGTCACCGCGACCATTAAATCGCACCTTAATGACGAGAGTAAATGAAGCTATCAAATAAAACTCAAGCACTCCAAGACTTAATCGCTCCTGCAGTGCAAGCATGCAATGTAGATCTTTGGGGAATCGAATTTATTCCTCAAGGAAAACGTTCTTTATTGCGTATCTATATTGATAAAGCAGGCGAAACTGATGCACAGCCTGTTATGAATGAAGAAGGCGAACTAGAGCAGGGTCGAGGTATCGGCGTACAAGATTGTGTTCGCGTAACACAGCAAGTGGGTGCCATGCTTGATGTACATGATCCAATTTCTGGTGAATATTCTCTTGAAGTCTCTTCTCCAGGTTGGGACCGTCCATTTTTCCAGCTCGAACAAATGCCAGCCTATATTGGACAGCAAGTCGCATTACGTCTGATTAGTGCTGTAGATAACCGTCGTAAATTTCAAGCAAAACTGATTGCTGTTGATCTTGAAAATGAAATCATTCAAGTNNTTACCGTAGTAGAAACGGTTAGTAACGAAAAAGGTGTACCTCGTGAAGCGATCTTTGAAGCGCTAGAACAAGCGCTTGTAGCTGCGACTAAAAAGAAATTTTATGAAGGCACAAACTCGGAAGAAGCACGTTTACGTGTGGAAATCGATCGTAAAACAGGTGATTACCGTACTTTCCGTCAATGGGAAGTGGTGGCTGATGAAGATCACGAAATGCCTGCATGTCAGGATGCGATTTCGGATGTCGATCCTGCCCAGTGGTCCATTGGTGATATTCGTGAACTCGAAGTTGAATCAATTGATTTCGGTCGAATTGCTGCGCAAATTGCCAAACAGGTGATTGTACAAAAAATTCGTGAAGCTGAACGTGCTCTAGTCGCTGATGCCTATGAATCTAAAGTGGGTGAACTCATCTACGGTGAAGTGAAAAAACAAACCAAAGATGGCTTTATTATTGACTTGGGTGACAATGCTGAAGCATATCTTGCTCGTGAAGAAATGATTCCTAAAGAGATTCTTCGTCCTAAACAACGTGTAAACGCGATTTTATATAGCGTGAATCGTGAAGGCCGTGGTGCACAACTGTTATTGTCACGTGCCCGTCCTGAAATGCTGATTGCGTTGATGAAGAAAGAAATTCCTGAAATTTCTGAAGAAATCATTGAAATTAAAGCAGCTGCACGCCAGCCGGGCGTTCGTGCTAAAATTGCTGTGAAAACCAACGATCACCGTATTGATCCTGTAGGTGCATGTATTGGTATGCGTGGTACACGTATCCAGGCGGTGCAATCGGAACTTAACGGTGAACGTATTGATGTGGTGGTGTGGTCTGATGACCCGGCACAGTACATCGCCAGCGCATTAGAGCCTGCAGATGTATCCAGTATTGTGATTGATGAAGATGTTCACAGTGCAGATATCATTTTCGCAGCAAGCGATCAGTTGGCACGTGCGATTGGTTCACAAGGTCAAAATGTCCGTTTAGCGTCTGAATTGACAGGCTACAAACTGGATATGATGCTCGAAGACGAATTCTACGCACGTCAACAAAACGAAGCTCAGCAATATCTCGATATGTTTGTTACCCGTCTGGATATTGAAGAAGATTTGGCAATGGCTTTGGTTGAGATGGGCTTTACTTCACTTGAAGAAATTGCTTATGTTCCAGCTGAAACATTTGATGAAATTGAGTTGGATGCTGATACTGTTGAATTATTGCAAAGCCGTGCGAAAGAAATTACATTGGCAGACGCGTTAAAACAACAAGAAAACATTCAAGAACCAAGTGCAGAACTTGTTGCAATGCAAGGGATGACACAGGAAATCGCATATGCCCTTGCGGCTCGCGGTGTGGTAACTGTAGATGATCTAGCTGACCAAGCCACTGACGATATTCAAGATATTGAAGGTTTAGGTGCGGAAAAAGCGGGTCAACTTATTATGAAAGCGCGCGAATCATGGTTTAACTAGGAGGAAATATATGACGGACAAGTCGATTAAAGAGTTGGCTCTCAGCGTGGATCGCCCTGTTGAGAAGCTCCTAGAGCAGGTTCGTGACGCAGGTTTACCTCAACGTAAAGCTGAAGATATTATTTCCACTGAACAACAAAATACCCTCGTTAACCATTTGAAGAAAGTTCATGGTCAGGACGATGGGCATGCAGGAAAAATCACGTTGAAACGTAAAACAACCAGTACTGCTAAAGTGGCCAGTACATCAGGTAAGGCGAAAACAATTAATGTAGAAGTTCGTAAGAAGCATACATTTGTTAAACCGGATCCGGAACAAATTAAGGCTGAAGCTTTAGCGAAGGCGCAAGCTGAACAAAACTTGCGTGAAGCTGAGCCAAAGCCAGCAGTGAAGGCTGAAGAGCCTAAGCAACAACCGGTATCTAAAGCAAAACAGGCTTTAGAAGCAATGCGTGCAGCAGCAAAGCAAGAAACTGCAAAGCAAGAAGCACCAAAAGCAGCGGTTGTGGTAAAGCGCAAGTCAAACAACAAACCGATTGTAAAACAGCCGGTTAAAGTGACTGAAACCCCAGAACAAAAGAAAGCACGTGAAGCTCAAGCTGCACAGTTAAAGGCAGTTGAAGAAGCAGCACGTCGTAAAGCGGCTGAAGAAGCACAGCAACGTACGCTTGAACAAATGCGTCAAATGGCTTCCAAGTATTCTTCTGAAGATGCCACTGCAACGATTCGTGTGATTGATGATTCTCCGCTGGCTGCCGGTCTGGTTGGTCAGGCTTATGAAGATTCTTTTGCCAAAGAAGACCGTGAAATTAAACGTGGTGGTAACACTACCAACGCACGTGCACCGAAAAAAGGTGGCCGTCGTGGTGAAGAGCAATCTTTCCGTGATAACTCACATAAACGCGGTTTGAAAACAAGTCAGGCAAACAAGCATGGTTTTGAAAAACCAGTTAAAAAACAGGTTTATGATGTAGAAATCGGTGAAACCATTGTTGTTGCTGACCTTGCACAAAAAATGGCGGTTAAGGTTCGTGAAGTTATTAAATCACTCATGAAAATGGGTGAACTGGTTACTCAGAACCAGGCGATTGATCAAGAAATTGCAGCACTTGTGGTGGAAGAAATGGGTCATAACCCAGTTCTGGTTTCTGATACTCAGGCTGAAGACAATTTACTTGAAGCGGCTGAAGAAGCNNAGACATCGCTGCTTGACCGTATCCGTCGTACCAAAGTGGCTGCGGGCGAAGCGGGCGGCATTACCCAGCATATCGGCGCTTATCACGTTAAAACGGATAAAGGCATTATCACTTTCCTGGATACTCCGGGACACGCAGCATTTACTTCAATGCGTTCACGCGGTGCCAAAGCGACTGATATCGTGGTACTTGTAGTTGCAGCGGACGACGGTGTAATGCCACAGACTGCTGAAGCAATTGATCACGCACGTGCTGCAGGTACACCAATCATTGTTGCAATCAACAAGATGGATAAAGAATCTGCCGATCCGGATCGCGTATTGAACGAATTGACCACCAAAGAAATCGTGCCTGAACAATGGGGCGGTGATGTACCGGTAGCCATGGTTTCTGCACATTCTGGTCAAGGTATCGATGAACTTCTAGACTTGATTTTAATTCAATCTGAATTGCTTGAATTGAAAGCATCTGAAGAAGGTGCCGCACAAGGTGTTGTAATCGAAGCGCGTGTCGACAAGGGCCGTGGTGCGGTTGCATCTATTCTTGTACAAAACGGTACCCTGAAAGTGGGTGATTTGGTCCTTGCTGGTTCATCTTATGGCCGCGTTCGTGCGATGACAGATGAAAATGGTCAACGTATTAAATCGGCAGGCCCTTCGATTCCTGTAGAAATCCTGGGTCTTCCAGAAGCGCCAATGGCAGGTGATGAAGTTCTTGTTGTCAATGACGAGAAAAAAGCACGTGAAGTTGCCGATGCGCGTATGGATCGTGAACGTCAAAAACGTCTTGAGCGTCAATCTGCAATGCGTCTTGAAAACATCATGGCGTCTATGGGCAAGAAAGATGTGCCTATCGTCAACGTTGTGCTTAAAACCGATGTACGCGGTACATTGGAAGCATTACACGTGGCACTTGCTGAATTGGCAACCGATGAAGTGAAAGTACGTATCATTGGTTCAGGTGTCGGTGCAATCACTGAGTCTGACGTAACCCTGGCTGAATCTTCTGAAGCGGTTCTTCTCGGCTTTAATGTGCGTGCAGACAATACTGCGCGTCAAAAAGCAGATGCAGACGGTATCGACATTCGTTACTACAGCATCATCTATCAATTGATTGATGACGTGAAAGCAGCAATGAGCGGTAAGCTTGCTCCTGAACATCGTGAAACGATTCTGGGTGTGGCTGAAGTACGTGAAGTATTCCACTCAAGCAAATTCGGTGCAGCTGCAGGCTGTATGGTTCTTGAAGGTATGTTACACCGTAATAAGCCAATCCGTGTCCTTCGTGATGATGTGGTGGTGTTCCAGGGTGAGCTTGAATCTCTTCGTCGCTATAAAGAAGTGGTTGAAGAAGTTCGTGCCGGTATGGAATGTGGTCTTGCAGTAAAAGGCTATAAAGACATCAAAGTACAAGATAAGATCGAAGTATATGATGTTCAATTGATTAAACGGAGTCTTTAATGGCGGGTAGTCAACGTCTGAAGCGTATGGGAGATTCAGTTCAGCGAGAATTGTCTGAACTGATCCGCCAGGAGCTGAAAGATCCACGCTTAGGTGGTCTGGTGACCATCTCTGCGGTTAAGGTTAGCCCAGATTTAGGATACGCTGAAGTTTATGTGACCGTCATGGGACGTGAGCTGGGCGATGAGCAAAGTGAGGCGGCAAACAGGGAAACTTTAGATGTACTCAACAAGGCATCAGGTTTCTTGCGTCATGAACTGAGTCGTCGCATCAAGACACGGATAACGCCTCGTTTGCGTTTCCATTACGACAAAACCAACGCATATGGTAACTATATGTTTGGGCTGATTGCAGAAGCAGTGAAGGATTTACCGCCTGCTGATGATGCAAAAAAAGATGATGAATAATCACTAAATAAAAAAGCCACCTTCGGGTGGCTTTTTTATTTCAAGTTTTTTCAAGAACCTGGTAACTTTATTAATTAAACAACATATAAATGATGTGCCGATCGGCAAGCAGAGATAATAAAAAGTATTCTATTTTGATATTTAAATATATGAATAAAATCATTTTTATTGTTGTAACATTTCTTCTTTCTAGTTGTGCAGGTGTGACGCCTATTCAATTGGCTTCAAAAAGTAAATCGCCATTTGAAAATGCAAGTTTTGGTGGAGAAACTGTGATATTGGATCAGCCGACAAAAAGTAGTGAAGAGGTATATCGTATTTTCCGGAAAGCAGCGACAGGTTTTGTATCGTTACAAACTGTGCGAGAAAATGCGGAACAAGCCTCAAGTACATTTTGCGAAGGTAAAAATAAAACAATGCATGGTCTTGTTGAAACTGCTGCAAAACCACCCTATATATTGGGGAATTTCCCAAGAATAGAGCTGGTGTTTGAGTGTATTGAGAAAACTGAGAATAGAAATCACAATCTTGTGGTAGGCAAATATGAAAAACTTACAGCCTTAAAAAAACTATTAGATGAGGGTGTTCTTACAAAACAGGAATTTGAAAAAGAAAAAGCTAAAGTTTTGGCTGAAAATTAATTAGGGCCTGTCATCAATTAG
>DKLL01000093.1 GCA_002455755.1 Acinetobacter sp. UBA6641 | reverse complement strand
ATTGTTTATATATTAATATCAATAAAGACTTGCCGACATGCACAATAAGCTTTAAAACAAAGCAGTGTTCATCTCAAGTCATTAAGGAAAATAAAATGAGTCAATCTGTTTATGACATTCCGGTCAAAACCATTCAAGGCACTAACACCACACTCAATCAGTATCAAGGTAAAGTTCTGCTCATTGTAAATACTGCCTCTAAATGTGGTTTGACCCCGCAATACGAAGGTCTGGAAAAACTTTATAAAGAAAAGAAAGACCAAGGACTGGAAATTCTAGGCTTTCCTGCCAATAATTTCCTGGCGCAGGAACCGGGTTCAGATACAGAAATTCAAGAATTCTGTTCTTTAAATTATCAGGTGGATTTTCCACTATTTTCTAAAATCTCGGTTGCTGGTGAAGACAAGCATCCGCTTTATCAAACCTTGACTCAAGCCATTCCTGAACGTATTGGTGAAGGACCTTGGTGGAAAGATCTGGTCGATTATGGCCTAACTCCAAACCAGCCCCCTGAAGTACTGTGGAACTTTGAAAAATTCCTGATTAATAAACAAGGTGAAGTGGTAGCGCGTTTTGCACCGGATATTACCGCGGATGACGCACGTATTGTTGATGCAGTGAATGCTGAACTTGCCAAGTAATTTGTAACACCAATCTAAGCATCTACATACCGTGTAGGTGCTTATTTTTTACCATAAAACCAATAATTTAAATGAATAAAAATTCCGTGGAATCACTTCATATTTAATCTTTTATTTTAATGATTCAATAACACTATGTTCCCTATCTATCAATGACTTAGATATAGGATGAACTCATCAACCAACCGCCAGATAGACAAGGTGAAGTATGAACCTTCTAGTCAAGGCAATTGTTTTATCATTCTCTACTGCTTTAGTTGCTGCACCTGCAATGGCTACTCCACAAGATCATCACAGCCCATCTCATCAAGTTCAAAATCACCATAAGGCACCTGTTCGGCAACATCACAATACTGTCCATAAAAAAGCGTTCAACCCATCGCATGACTGGAGAACGGGTCAAAAAACCCGTTCAGTACCCTAGCCAAAGCTTTAAAATCGACCACAAAAAGTTTAAAAAATTGAGCAAGCTCGGTAAAAACCAGCAATGGATTAAAGTGCATGGCGATTATGTGTTAACCAATATCACGAGTCATGACATTATTAAAATTATTGCAGGTTAATATTCCATAATCTTGGTGAAAAAAGAGTGCTTCGACGCTCTTTTTTAATGCCTGAAAATAAATTTGTTATCGCTTTGCAACAATCGGTTTTTTCTACACATTTCGCCCTTATATTAACAGGCACTGAAGTAAAGATATGAATTGATTATGAAAAAAATCATCCAAAATGTGGTTTCTCCTTTTGTGATGTTTAGTGCGGGTCTTTTATTGATTGGTTGTGAACAGGCAAATTCACCTGAGACCAATGACACCCAAACCTCTCAATCAAATGAAGTATCTGAACCGGTTTCTGAATCTACCTCAGCGTCAGCAAACACATCCAAGACCGAGTTAAAAACGGGCAACATGTTTTACATTGTGCGCGACGTTGCAGACATGCAGCTTAAAGCGGGTGAGTATGTTGAACAGCTGAAGCAAACCCAAAGTGAGTTGCAAGCAGCGATTAATGATAAAGATCAGCAGCAGTTACAAGCTACTGCCAAAAACCTGCAACAACAACTGACTGGATTTAATCAGGCATTGACTGGTTTGAACCTGAAAAGTCAGGAAATTGATTCAATTCGTCAAAATATCATGCAAGCCAATCAGCAAGTGCTGGCTACCCCACTGTTAAATGGTGATGTCGATTTAAGCCAGGTCGACTTCAAGAAAATTGAAAAACAGATGGGCAGCATCCAGATGGAAATGATCAAACTGGCCAGTATGATCATTCCACAAGGTCAGAACGAGGCTGAGCAGAAGCCACAAGAGCAGGTAAGCTAATATTTTTCAGCCAATTTAGACCCGTACAGCTCAGCTGCATGGGTCTGATCAAGTCACCCTTAAAGCTGCCTATCAACCGATCTAGAAATATCAATTCTTTTAAATCACTTGTAAGATTGAGCTTGCCTTTTGTTCACGCCAAGTTTTAAATGCCGCCTGCATGGCTTGCTGTTGTTCAGGTTTGGCTAAGCGATTTTCCATTAGGGCAAAATCCCCTTTATAAGCTGCAGCAACCATATTTTTTGCCAGTTCCTCAATACTCTTTCGACCCTGCTGTTTATAAGCTAAGATTTCTTCCTGAGTTAATATCAAGTCCCAGCAAGACACTACTGAACTCATATCCACAGCGATACCGAGATAATAATGAGTGTCGTCTTGATAGAGTTCCCAAAAATGCGGTTCGTATTCGATAAGCTTCATAGAAGAAAATTTGTGAATGGAATGAATTTAACTTAATACAGGGAATGAATGAAATATATGCAACTTTAGATATAGCAATTGAGAAACTCATGCTTTTAATTGAGGCATAAAAAAACCACCCTTTCGGGTGGTTCTTCAATCTCGAACCGTCTCTTATTGAGCGCGGTTTTTGATTTTGCGGATGGTTTCCAACTGAGCAGCAGTTTCTGCAAGAGCAGCCAAAGCAGCAGCAGCGTCCAAGTCGCTCTTTTGATTTGCTAGCAAAGATTCAGCGTTTTTACGTGCTTCAATAATTGCAGCTTCATCCAAGTTTTCAGCACGAACCGCAGTATCTGCAAGAACCGTGATGACATGCGGTTGAACTTCAAGTACACCACCAGATACATAGATCAACTCTTCTGTACCATTTTCCAACAGAAGGCGGATCGCGCCCGGTTGAAGCAAAGTTACCAACGGAGCATGGCCAGGCATAATACCCAACTCACCGCCAGCACCTTTAGCAATTAGCATAGTCACAGTGCCAGAGTACAAAGACTCTTTTACACTTACAACGTCACATTGCATAGTCGCCATGAGAATCTCCTAAATTAGGTAGCTAATTAAAGTTTCTCGGCTTTAGCAATCACTTCGTCAATACCACCAACCATATAGAACGCTTGTTCTGGGATGTGATCGTATTCACCAGCTAGAAGACCTTTAAAGCCACGAATCGTTTCTTTAAGCGGTACAAGTTTACCAGGAGCACCAGTAAACACTTCAGCTACGTGGAACGGTTGAGAGAAGAAACGCTGGATTTTACGCGCACGGTAAACAACCAGTTTATCTTCTTCTGCCAATTCGTCCATACCAAGAATTGCGATAATGTCTTTCAGTTCTTTATAACGTTGAAGAACGTTTTGAACTGCACGAGCAATTTCATAATGCTCTTGACCAACAACTAACGGATCTAACTGGCGTGAAGTTGAGTCTAGTGGATCGATCGCTGGGTAAATACCAGAAGATGCGATGTCACGGCTCAATACAACAGTTGCGTCTAAGTGAGCAAACGTTGTAGCAGGCGATGGATCTGTCAAGTCATCGGCAGGTACGTATACCGCTTGGATTGACGTAATAGAACCAGACTTAGTCGATGTAATACGTTCTTGAAGAACACCCATCTCTTCTGCAAGTGTAGGCTGGTAACCTACTGCAGATGGCATACGACCTAGAAGTGCTGATACTTCAGTACCTGCTAGTGTATAACGGTAGATGTTGTCTACGAACAATAGTACGTCACGGCCTTTACCGTTTTCGTCTTTCTCGTCACGGAAATATTCAGCCATAGTAAGACCAGTCAACGCTACGCGTAAACGGTTACCCGGTGGCTCGTTCATCTGACCGTAGACCATTGCTACTTTGTCTAGAACGTTAGAATCTTTCATTTCGTGATAGAAGTCGTTACCTTCACGAGTACGCTCACCAACACCAGCAAACACAGATAAACCTGAGTGCGCTTTAGCGATGTTGTTGATCAACTCCATCATGTTTACAGTTTTACCAACACCGGCACCACCGAACAGACCAACTTTACCACCTTTCGCGAACGGGCAAAGTAAGTCGATGACTTTAATACCAGTTTCTAAAAGGTCAGTAGAAGCCGCTTGTTCTGCATAAGAAGGCGCTTGACGGTGAATTGGTAAACGCGCTTCAGTCGCAACAGGACCAGCTTCGTCGATCGGGCGACCAAGAACGTCCATGATACGGCCAAGAGTCGCTGTACCTACTGGTACAGAAATCGGCGCGTTCGTGTTAGTTACGTTCAAACCACGCTTAAGGCCTTCAGTAGAACCCATGGCAATAGTACGAACTACGCCATCACCAAGCTGTTGCTGAACTTCTAATGTAGTTTCAGTACCATCAACATGGAGAGCGTCATAGATCTTTGGAACGCTGTTGCGTTCAAACTCGACGTCGATAACCGCGCCGATGATCTGAATGATACGACCGCTATTCATTGCTGTCTCCTCAATTCAAAATAGTGTTAAACGGCAGCGGCACCACCAACGATCTCAGAAATTTCCTGAGTAATCGCGGCTTGACGCAGCTTGTTATAAATAAGTTGCAGATTCTTGATCAGTTCGCCCGCGTTATCCGTTGCAGCTTTCATTGCAACCATACGTGCAGACTGTTCACATGCGATGTTTTCAATCACACCTTGGTAAACCACAGACTCAATGTAACGAACCAACAAACCATTTAAAAGCTCTTCAGCTTCAGGTTCGTAGATGTAATCCCAACCGTATTGGCGGTTAAGACCCTTATCTTCCTCAGCAGCTGCCAAAGGAACAAGTTGTTCGATTTTTTGGTTTTGAGTCATGGCATTGACAAAGCCGTTTGACACTAGATAAATACGATCTAACTCGCCTTTATCATAAGCATCTAACATCACCTGTACAGAACCAGATAACTGCTCAAGACTCGGAGTGTCGCCCACTTGAGTGGTCGCACCAAGCACTTTACCGCCGTAGTTTTTAAAAAACGAAACCGCTTTTTGACCAATCAAAGCAAATTGAACTTCAATTGACTGCTCTTGTTGCTGTTGAACGTGTTTAACCACTTTCTTGAACAAGTTAATGTTCAAACCACCAGCAAGGCCGCGATCTGATGACACGATAATATAGCCAACGCGCTTAACCGGGCGTTCAACCATATAACGGTGCTTGTATTCAGGGTTCGCTTGGACCAAATGAGCAATTACACGGTGCATATTTTCGGCATACGGACGGCCTTGAGCCATGCGCTCTTGCGCACGACGCATCTTAGAAGCTGCTACCATCTGCATCGCGCGAGTAATTTTCTGCGTGCTTTTGATACTAGCTACTTTGGCGCGAATTTCTTTTAAATTTGCCATACGCTTAACCTAGTATTCGAAAGCCCTTTCGAGCTTCCGAAGGTTGATTCCGTGAACCAAACCAACACTAAGTTCTCAACAATGTTGAAACTTAGTAAGTTTGAGTCGCTTTAAAGCTTTCAATACCTGATTTGAATGCTGCTTCGATATCTTTATCCCAAGCACCAGTCTCATCAATTTTTTGCATTAACGCAGCTTGTTCTGAACGGAAGTAAGAAACGAGCGCAGCATCAAATGCAACGATTTTCTTAACGTCTACGTCAGCCATGTAGCCTTCGTTAGATGCGTAAATTGAAACAGCTTGGTCAGCGATTGAATATGGAGCATATTGTTTTTGCTTCATTAATTCAGTTACGCGTTGACCGTGTTCAAGTTGCTTACGAGTTGCTTCGTCAAGGTCAGAAGCAAACTGAGCGAACGCTGCAAGTTCACGATATTGAGCCAAAGCGGTACGGATACCACCAGACAATTTTTTGATGATCTTAGTTTGCGCAGAACCACCAACACGAGATACCGAGATACCCGCGTTCACAGCAGGACGAATACCTGCGTTGAATAATGATGTTTCAAGGAAGATCTGACCATCAGTAATCGAAATTACGTTGGTTGGTACGAATGCAGATACGTCACCCGCTTGAGTTTCAATAATCGGCAATGCAGTTAGAGAACCAGTTTGGCCTTTAACTTCACCGTTAGTGAATTTTTCAACGTAGTCAGCAGATACGCGAGAAGCACGTTCAAGTAGACGACTATGAAGATAGAATACGTCACCTGGATACGCTTCACGACCTGGTGGACGGCGTAAAAGCAATGAAATTTGACGATACGCAACAGCTTGCTTAGACAAGTCATCATAAATGATAAGCGCGTCTTCACCACGGTCACGGAAGTATTCACCCATTGTACAGCCAGAGTACGGAGCCAGATACAGCATTGCTGCCGGATCAGCTGCAGCTGCTGCTACAACAGTTGTATACGCCATAGCGCCAGTTTCTTCTAGCTTGCGCACTACGTTAGCGATAGTCGATTGTTTTTGACCGATTGCTACGTATACACATTTAATGCCAGAGTTTTTCTGAGCGATGATCGCATCGATCGCCATTGCTGTTTTACCAGTTTGACGGTCACCAATGATCAACTCACGTTGACCACGGCCTACAGGGATCATTGTATCTACTGATTTATAACCAGTTTGTACAGGTTGATCCACTGATTGACGCCAAATTACGCCTGGTGCTACTTTTTCAACAGCATCAGTTAATTTTGCATCAAT
>DKLL01000261.1 GCA_002455755.1 Acinetobacter sp. UBA6641 | reverse complement strand
CGTCCAGATGGCTCTACTATTACGGATGGTCGGGTACGTACGGTCAGTCTGTGCATTAGCCCGGAACGCACTGAAGCACGTTATGACAAGATTCACCTGTTTGATGTACAAGTTGGTGATGCGGTTGGTGGCTATCAGGAATCGCGATTCTTTGAACCTGGAACAGATGTAGTCGTTGCCAAAACGCCTTTCGGTAATATTGGTCTGATGGTGTGCTATGACTTACGCTTTCCTGAATTGGCTTTAACTTTACGTAGCCAAGGCGCTCATATGCTGACTGCACCAGCTGCATTTACCTACACAACCGGTCAAATGCATTGGCAGTTACTGCTTCAGTCACGTGCCCTCGATAGCCAGTGTCAGGTTTTAGGCGCGGCCCAACAAGGCTGGCATGGAGTGAAACGTCAAACTTGGGGCCATGCTGCCGCAACCAATAGCCGCGGTGAAATATTAGATATTGTTCATACTGAAGGCGCACGTTTGATTACGGTGCCTTTTGATCTGACTGAACAAAATGCCTCCCGCAATTCTATGCCGTTAATTCAGCATCGTAAAATCATAAATTTCTAAGTTTATTTGGCATTAAATTTAAATTTTTCCTGCATAAAAATTACAAAACAACTGCTTATTATCAGATTAAAATCCCACACGATAACAACTCAATTCAATTCACAGGGATCATAACAATGCCTTTAGAAAAAGCAGTCTATACAGCAAAAGCAAAAGCAACCGGTGGACGTGATGGACGAGCGACCTCATCCGATGGAATTTTAGATGTAAAACTAGCCGTGCCTAAAGAAATGGGCGGACCGGGTGGTGGCACCAATCCCGAGCAGCTTTTTGCCGCAGGTTATTCAGCGTGTTTTTTAGGTGCCATGAAATTTGTCGCTAACCGCGATAAATTCAATATCAGCAAAGATGCCTATATTGAAGGGGAAGTCGGAATTGGCCCTATTCCAACAGGTTTCGGCATTGAAGTAACCTTGAATATTCACCTAGAAGGTATGGATCAGGCTGAAGCACAAAAACTGGTGGATGCCGCGCACATTGTTTGTCCCTATTCCAATGCGACACGTGGCAATATTGATGTGATCCGAAATGTGATTACTTAACTAAAATCTGATCCTGTCCTAAAATCGAACTGATCATTTTAGGATAGGATTTATTCATCAATTTCATAATTAAAGAAATATAAAAAGCTGCGCCTATAATATATAATGATTCTTATTTGCAACAATTAATTTTCTTCATGTTTAAATATTTCTTCATTACCACTCTCCTTCTTTTTACTGTTAGCCCATCTTTTGCAGAGATTATTCTTTCTGAAAACATTCGTCCTAAGGTCAAATCTCTGGTGAATCCCAATATTCAGCGACTGGAAATTCCACCTACACCAAACAACATGAAACTACCTGAATTTGGTCAAAGAGTTATCGGCTGGGGAACAGGTCCCGAAGGTGCAGAAGCACGCTTAAACAATATTACCCGAACAGATGTAGAAACACTCAAAAGCCAAGCGGTCACTTTAGAAATGATTCAGACCTGGCAAAAATTTTATGAAAATGAAACCCAGCGTAATGCAGGCAACCCGACTGCGTCATTTCGCGCACAACTGATGAAAAAAATTGCCGGATTTTGGTAAGCCCGGCAATTAATCAAGGAATTAAAAAGAAAAAGTATTTCGCGTTAATCTGCGGCTTCATTGGTTACACGCAGCACTTCTTCAAGAGTGGTTTTGCCTGCCAGTACTTTACGCAAGCCATCATCGCGGATTGAACCTGACTGTTTACGCGCATAGCCTTCCAGTTCATATTCGGCCGCATTGCCATGAATCAGGCGGCGCATCGGTTCATCTACCGGAACAATTTCATAAATCGCCGTACGCCCCATAAAACCGGTATGCGAGCAGTGATCACAACCTTTTGGTTGCGGTAATTTCAAATCAGCATTGGTGTGTAGATGCTTGAAAATTTCGCTTTCAAAAGCATCTGCGTCATGCCATGTGGCACAGCGCGGACATAGAGTTCGAACCAAGCGCTGGGCAATTACACCGATCAGAGAACTGGCCAGCAAGAAAGGTTCGATGCCCATATCTTTTAAACGGGTGACTGCACCAATTGCCGTATTGGTATGTAGCGTAGATAGAACCAAGTGACCAGTAAGCGATGCCTGAACTGCAATTTCAGCAGTTTCCAGATCACGGATTTCACCCACCATCACCACATCAGGATCTTGCCGTAACATAGCTTTTAAAGCACGGGCAAAGGTCATATCCACCTTGGTATTGACCTGAGTTTGTCCAATGCCTTCCAGTTGATATTCAATCGGATCTTCGGCAGTCAGAATATTTTTTGAGCCATCATTCAGGTCAGATAAAGCTGCATATAAAGTTGTGGTTTTACCTGAACCAGTGGGTCCGGTTACCAAAATAATGCCATGCGGACGATGCACCAGATGGGTTAAACGTTCATAGTCGGGCTGCATCAGGCCCAAGTGGGTCATATTCAGACGTCCGGCCTGTTTGTCGAGCAAACGCATCACCACACGTTCACCATGCGATGATGGAAGAGTCGAAACCCGCACATCCACTTCGCGTCCGGCAAGACGTAACGAAATACGGCCATCTTGCGGAATACGCTTTTCAGCAATATCCAGTTTGGCCATAACCTTAATACGCGACACCAGAAGTGGCGCAAGTTCACGGCGCGGCTGGACAATTTCGCGCAGCTGACCATCAACACGCAGGCGCACCGACAGTTTTTTTTCAAAGGATTCAATATGAATATCGGATGCACCGACACGAATGGCTTCGGACAATAATGCATTGATCAGTCTTACAATTGGTGCATCATCTTCCTGATCCATCAGGTCTTCAGCTTCAGGTACCGAGTCGGCCAGACTGAGTAAATCAGGATGATCTTCCAGACCGGCAGCCACCTGTTGCGACTCACCAGTATCACCGGCAAAACTGGAACTGAGTAATTGGTGAAATTCCTGTTCACTACACAACTGGTGCTGTGCAGGATACCCCAAATAGCGACGAGCTTCCTGTATCGCCAGCAACGGCGTATTTTCACGGCGCACAATAAATGCCTGATCACCCTCGTANNTTTCAGGAACCTGATCGGCCAAACTCAACAAATCTGGATGATCTTCTAGACCTGCTGCAACTTGTTGCGACTCCCCTGTGTCACCAGCGTAACTCGTACTTTATAAGCTATTAAACTCTTGTTCAGTACATAGCTGATAATGTGCAGGCTTCCCCAAAATTCGTCTTGCTTCCTGCAATGCAATTTTTTCTGTATTTTGACGTCTAACAATAAAAACTTGATCACCGTCATAACGAAATAAAACACCATGACGCTTGGCAAAACTATATGGTATTTGTAATTGTTTAAGTACTTGCATCAAAGTTTATAATGATGAATAAATTGATTTGAGTGTACTCTAAGCATAGGACAGCGTGAAGTCTGTTTTTAATGATTAAGTGATAAAGGAAATATGCCGTTGTCTAAAAACGATGAATTGATAGATGCAGAGCAGCCCAATTTAATCAAATGGTGGGGTGAACAAAGCTTTGAACTGAATCAGCCTAAAGCCTGGCAGTTTGGTTCACTGTTATTTCGTCTGACCCGCGGTTTACAAGAATGGCACATGGAATACCATCGTCCTCAAGTGCAATATGACTATGAACAGAAGTGGCATGCGATTGAAGATCCCAATTTTGGCTTTCCACAACCGCTCAAAGTAGAACGCTATATGTTTAAGTCAACGCAAAATAAGTTACAGCTTATGCCGCGTTTGGCGGATCGTTCTGTAGTGATCAAACCGGTTGATCCGATTTATATACCGGCAGGACAGCGCGGTACGCTCTATATCAGCACACCATTATGGATTGCAGGTTTTGTAGAGAGTCAAAAAGATCCGCTGTTTGATATTCCGGTGATTCTGCCGAAAGACACCTGGTTTGGTCCAAACCACCGTCATGGTGAAATTTGCTATGCTACTTCGGTCGATGGCCGGACTGAATTGCATCAGCTCAAGCCACGGGCTTTTCGTGCCGTGACCCCAATTGAATTTCATAATACCAGCCATCAACAACTGCGCTTTGACCGGATGAATGTGCCGGTTTCAGCACTTCCCCTGTTCTATAGTGAAAGTACCGGACGGTTATGGACGTCACAAATTAAAGTCTTGCATGAGGGTCTGGATAGACCGCCACGAATTCGGATTGAAAACCGCACCCCTCCTCATGCGGGTGAAGTGATGTATGTCCATCCGCCACGTGAACCGGCTAGTGCTTTGTTCAACATGTTTGACTCGTTTTTCTAGGGGGCATTATGGCAGACTCCAATATTCCAAAAGAAATTACCAGCAGCCTCAAAGGTATTTTTACCAATATCAATACCGAACGCCTGACTGAAATTATCGTTGCCATTGTGCTGTGTTTTATCGGTTTTTTAATTGCACGTTTTGTCTCCAATACCTTTATCCGCACCATTGGTTCTCGTTTTAATGCCCACCAAAGTCTGGTTTGGCGCCGCGGGATTTTCTATTTCATCTTTCTGATCTTCGTGATGGCCAGCCTGAAAGAAGCCGGCTTTAAACTGAGTGTGTTTTTAGGTGCGGCGGGGATTTTAACTGTGGCGTTGGGTTTTGCTTCGCAAACGTCTGCGTCCAACCTCATCAGCGGTTTGTTCCTGATTGGGGAAGGTTCTTTTGAAATCGGTGACACGGTACAAATGACCCTGATTCGCGGACATACCATTGAAGGTGAAGTAATTTCCATTGACCTGCTTTCGGTGAAACTGCTGACTCAGGACAATGTTTATGTACGCGTACCGAACGAACAGCTGATTCGTGCTCCTGTCCACAACCTGTCCAAATTTCCGATTCGGCGGATTCCAATTACTTTAGCCATTAATTTTCATGAAGACATCATTAAAGTCCGTGAGGTACTGCTGGATGTAGCCAATAAATATCCACTGGTTTTAGCCGATCCAAAACCGGCAGTCACGGTGACCGCCTTCCGTGAATCTTCGATTGAACTGTTATTCGCCATCTGGTGTAACCGGGAAAACTTTTTAAAGGTGCGTGATGAAATGCAGGAACGTATCCGTAACGGCTTTTTGGATAATCAGATTGAAATTCCGGTACCGAAAATGGGCTTTGTTGATCGTCCGTCAAATGTTCAGCCTTTAAATGAGGAAGATATTGACCAGTACGTCAATGCCAAAGAAGTGAAGCGTGAGGCGGGATTGAAATAATTCTTTTTTATCATTTAATCCTCCCCAGCCCTCCTTTATAAAAGGAGGGCTAAATCAATTAAATTGTAGACTTCATTCATAAATCATTTTTCAATGACTACAAGTTGTTCGTCATACCAAAATAAAAAAATAAATTTTCGTAGGTATTTAATTTATGAGTGTGGCATGGATGCCAC
>DKLL01000180.1 GCA_002455755.1 Acinetobacter sp. UBA6641 | reverse complement strand
CCTCAGGGTTTAAGTGAGATTTCAGCTTCACGTACTGCAAGTTATTTATTTAATAAAATCCCAGTTACTCAAAGTTATGGACGTACACCCTCTGGTTGGCTTGAACTTAACAATATTTACCGACATAACCTGCATAATATTGATGCTCGTATACCTCTTGGTGTACTTACAGCAGTTACAGGTATTTCAGGTTCAGGTAAATCTAGTCTCGTTTCTCAAGCTTTACCAGAATTAGTACTTTCATATTTAGGCAATGAATCTGAAACTGAAAACAATAATGAAAATAATCCTTTAAATGAAGGAATGTTGGTTACCGAGGTTACACAGGGTTCTCTGGCTGGTGATGTGGAGGATATACAGCGTCTGGTACAGGTTGATCAAAAACCAATTGGCCGTACTCCACGTTCTAATTTGGCAACTTATACGGGTTTATTTGATCATGTTAGAAAGTTATTTGCTGGGACTCCTGAAGCTCGCCAAGCTCATTATGATGCTGGACGTTTTTCGTTTAATGTGGCTAAAGGGCGATGTGAAACTTGTGAAGGTGAAGGCTTTGTCAGTGTAGAATTATTGTTTATGCCAAGTGTATATGCCCCTTGTCCGACATGTCATGGTGCTCGATATAATGATGACACTCTGAAAATTCGCTGGAATGGACGTAATATTGCTGAAGTATTAGGAATGACCGTCAATGAAGCACGTGATTTTTTTGATGGAGAGGTCTCGATTGCTCGTTCACTACAATTATTAAAGGAAATTGGCCTTGGTTATTTACGTTTAGGGCAACCAGCGACTGAACTATCTGGTGGAGAAGCGCAACGTATTAAATTGGCGACCGAGCTGCAACGCAATCAGCGTGGAAATACACTGTATATACTTGATGAGCCAACTACAGGTTTGCATCCATCAGATGTAGATCGATTGTTAGTTCAATTGCAGCGATTAGTCGATGCGGGTAATACCGTGGTTATGATTGAGCATGATATGCGTGCCGTTGCACAAGCAGATTGGGTGATTGATGTGGGACCAGGTGCTGGAAATGCTGGTGGGAATATTGTTGTGGCAGGAACACCAAAACAAATAACAGAAAATCAAGATAGCCGTACTGCTCCATATTTAGTTAATGAGTTAGTGAGTCGTGATACTAAACGTTGATATTGCGAGTGGGTAGAATAAAACCTTAAATTAAAAGCCTTTAAAATCAATCAGATATTTTTTGTTTTAGGTGGTGTGTCAGCATGAAATCTAAAAGTTTTTTTCAACTAAGGGCTTTGTTGCACAAACCTATCTGTAACGGCTTTTTCAGCGATGTAATTTTCAAATGAAGAAGCCTACACAGAAAATCTACCGCACAACCAATTGGCCCGCATATAATCGAGCTCTCATTAATCGTGGGAATATTGCCATTTAGTTCGATTCAAAGACACAATGGTATGCAGAACTTCAAGGCTACTTTGAAATCTAAGGAACTTCATGGTGTAGTTAGGTGTATCGTATTTAACTTATGTTCACCTAAAGCTCACTTCACAATTTTATTTATAAATAATTTCTAATATTTTCAAAATATTATTCAAATCATTCTGGATTTTTTATTGTACTAAATTCCTGAACCTATTACGCAAATTTAAATCAAGATGCTTAAAATCACATTTTAATATCATTATTGTCGATGGTGGTCAGTCAAGGCTTTCAGTGAGCCATTATTTCAAACTCGTCAATTCAAACATGATAAAGACCTTCAGATGAGCAATTTCTATCTGCTACACAATCAAACTTTAGAGTTGAAGGGCTTTGTTGCACAAAGATTTCATAACTATATGATTTTAGAAGTTTTGATTATTTTTTGATCCAAAATTAAATTTATTTAAATCAGATGCTTACATATTTATGCAACAAAGCCGAGTTGAAGCAACAAATCAAATTTAAATCAGATTTGAAAAATAATTACGGTAGTTGCTGTCCTGTGGTAATAATTCTAATAAACGCTGTACCGCATCAATACGATCATGTGTTTGCCCAATAATCCGTAATAATTGATCGGTATCCTTTATTTGATAAATCAACTGGCTTAAACGGGCATCAAAACAATGTCTCCAAGTACTGAGTAAAGGGCTTTCTGATTTAGATAAAAAGCTACCTTTATATAGCGAGAATGTACTCGAAATAAGATTTGCATTTAATGATTGTTCAGCACGTAAAAAATCACATTGGACTTCACAGGTAAGCCTATAAATGCGAGCCTCAATTGAATGAGGTAATAGGCTACGAAGTTGTGAAAGCTCAGCCTTTAGGGTTTTTAGGCTGACATTACGCTCACCATAAAGGGCATAGTGTAACTCTTCTAAACCAATGCCGTACGGATACAAAGCTAAAATGCAAAGTATTTCAATTTGACGGTGAGTCAAGTTCAAAGTATGCCCATTAAATTGAACCCAGGGCGAACCTAGCGCTTTAATGTATAAAAAATTTTTCTGTTCAAATTTTATTGCTCGCTGTATTAAGTCTGCACAGCGTTCCACAGCAAGAATGCCTAGAGGGGTATGTTTTTTATATTTTGTGGAAAGATTGATAATGCCATGAAATTGGCCTGAAGTCGGATCCCAGATAGGTGCTGCGTAACAGACCCAATCACGAACGCTGTCCATTTGGTTTTCATGAGAATATACACAACTTGATGTTTGACTATTTAATGTCATACCAATCGCATTGGTCCCAACCGCCTGAGTTGACCAATGGCCACCTTCAATAAAATGTACCTGTTCAGCAGAAGAAAGCATCGCGGAACTACTCCAGGTCCATAACAGAGTACCATGGTGATCTGTAAGACCAATTGCCATATCGGAATCATCAGCAATTCTTAATAAATCGGCATAATTATGCCGAATAGAGCGGCGGAATAGGGAAGTCTGATCTTCTTGAGGCAAAGCCAAAACGGGTGCAGCCTGAACAATGTGCTGATTAATTAAATGTGTTGTTTGCAGCTTTTTTGCTGGTGCTGTATTGAACAGGTTCATATCATATTCCTTTATGATTAGACTGTAATATCTTTAAACTTCAGAAATCAGTTTCCAGATCTATACTCATTCAATCTTTTCTTACGTGTACCAAATCATTTTTTCTTGGATTCGTCAAATAAACTTTTTTGGGTTTTACCAGCCTTTTAGCTACTTTAAAAGTGTTGTTATGGACTGGAAATGACTATTTCTATCTGAAGTGTTAATAAAAGTAACCATTATGTTGATAAATAGGATCCTTTAAATGATGAAAATGTCATTCACGCACGTAGGGCACAGGTACAGCCTCACCATAATACTGGCGGTCAGCAAAATAANNCAAAATAACTCGATCGCACTAATGGTGCACTCCAAATATTCTTAAACTCTAAGTGCTCTCCATGTGTTTGATAGTACTTAAACTCTTGCAACGTAACAAAACGATGAATTGGCGCATGAGACTTAGATGGCTGTAAGTATTGACCGATTGTGACATAGTCAACTTGATAATCTTTCAAATCATTCAATAACACAATAACCTCAGCCTCAACTTCACCTAAACCGACCATCAAGCCGCATTTGGTTGGGATGTCGGGACAGTAGTGTTTAAATTTCTTGAGTAAATCCAATGAATGCTGATAGTCAGCGCCTGGTCGCATGGCTTTATACAGGCGTGGCACGGTTTCAATATTGTGATTAAAGACATCAGGTGGATTTTTGCTCAGAATTTTAAGTGCAATATCTGCGCGACCACGAAAATCAGGAACCAAAATTTCAATCAAAGTATTTGGGCTAATCTCACGAATTTCTCGAATGCAATCGGCAAAATGCTGTGCGCCACCATCTTTTAAGTCGTCTCGATCAACCGAAGTAATCACGACATACTTTAAGTTTAAATTCTTGACTGTTTCAGCCAGATGCTTTGGCTCATTAATATCTAGGATATTAGGACGACCATGAGCAACATCACAGAATGGACAGCGTCGAGTACAGATATCTCCCATAATCATAAATGTTGCTGTTCCACTACCGAAACATTGCGGCAAGTTAGGACAAGCTGCTTCTTCGCAAACGGTATGTAGTTTTTGTTGCCTTAATAAATCTTTAATGATTTGGACTTCCTCAGGTTGACTAATTTTAGTCCGAATCCATTCTGGCTTTTTCGGTGNNCGGTGTCGTTTCCGTTGGAACAACTTTAATTGGAATACGCGCCATTTTTTCAGCGCCACGTAACTTATTTCCTGTTAATACTGTGTTATTTAAATCCATTTCAAACACTCCATCGTTTAAAATAATTAATATAGACCCTGATATTAAATAAGCTGCTTTAACGGCATTAATAATATTAAAACAGGGCAAAAAACTTATCATATAAAACAAAGGTTGGTTAAAGGTTTGTTTTTGTATGTAATTGAACTATTGTAAAATTTTACAAAAATTTTTAATTTCATAACCTTCTGTTTTTAATATTTATCTCATCTTTTTATGCATTATATTTTTTTAGTCTAATATGAAATTAAATAAAAATGTTCTTATATAAATATACGATTTAAAAATCCAATTATTCAATTTTGGGATTTTCTTTTAAGCGTAGTAAATAAGGAAAAAATATATGCAATTAACGGAAGAGCAATTGCTAGCAGCATACAAAAGAATGCGCGACATTCGTGAATTTGAGGATCGACTTCACGATGAAAACAATACAGGTGATATCCCTGGTTTCATCCATCTCTATAGCGGTGAGGAAGCTGTTGCCGTAGGGATTTGTGAAAATTTAACAGATAAGGACTTCATTACATCAACACATCGTGGTCACGGACATTGTATTGCTAAGGGCTGTGACATTCACGCCATGATGCTAGAAATTTTTGGCAAAGATGATGGTTTGTGTCGTGGTAAAGGTGGGTCAATGCACATTGCGGACTTAGATAAAGGCATGCTTGGTGCAAACGGTATTGTGGGCGGTGGCCCACCTTTAGCAATTGGGGCCGCTTTAAGTGCCAAAACACTCAAGAATGGTGGGATTGGTCTGTCATTTACCGGTGATGGCGGGTCAAATCAGGGCTTAACTTTTGAAGCAATGAATATGGCTGTGGTGTTAAAGCTTCCTGTCATTTTTGTTTTTGAAAATAACGGTTTTGGTGAAGGTACTGCACATGATTATGCCGTAGGCAGTAAGGACATTGCAGGTCGAGCAGCAGGTTTTGGCTTACCTGCTGAAAAAGTAGATGGAACAGACTTTTTTGCTGTGTATGAAGTTGCACAAAAAGCCATTGAACGTGCCCGCCGTGGCGAAGGTCCAAGTGTGATTGAAACAGTAACCAACCGTTTTTATGGACATTTTGAAGGTGATCCGGGGCTTATCCGTTCTAAAGAGGAACTGGATTATGTCAAAGAACATAAAGACCCATTGAAAATATTCCGTGAAAAAGTCAAAGGCAAAATTGACGAAGCCAAACTGGATGCGATTGACGCTCAGTCTAAAGCCAATGTAGACGATGCCGTTGCAAAGGCACGTGCAGCTAAGTACCCAGAAGTTTCTCAGTTACTTACCGATGTATACGTCTCTTACTAAAGGAATAGTAGAAAAATGCCAAATAAAAGTTATCGAAACGCGATTAAAGAAGCAATTGAATTAGAAATGCGCCGAGACCCAAGTGTCATTGTGGTCGGTGAAGATGTTCGTGGTGGACATGGTGGTAAAAATACCGATGATAATAAGCTGGAAGGTTTTGGCGGTGTACTTGGTGTAACCAAAGGCTTATGGACTGAATTTGGTTCTGAACGAGTCATTGATACTCCAATTACAGAATCAGCGATTATTGGTATGGCGGCAGGTGCTGCTGCAACGGGTTTAAGACCTGTGGCAGATTTAATGTTTATGGATTTTTACGGCGTGTGTTATGACATGCTGTATAACCAAGCAGCTAAATTTCGCTACATGTTTGGCGGCAAAGCCAAAGCGCCACTCGTTGTACGTGGCATGATTGGTGCAGGTTTTTCCGCAGCAGCGCAGCATTCTCAGTCGCCATATAACGTGTTTGCCTCAGTGCCTGGTTTAAAAGTGGTGGTGCCTTCAAGTGCCTATGATGTAAAAGGGTTGTTGATTCAAGCCATTCGAGATGACGCCCCAGTAGTCTTTTGTGAACACAAGTTGTTGTACGACATTAAGGGCGAAGTGCCAGATGAGTCCTACACTATTCCTTTTGGTGTCGCAAATTACACCCGTGAAGGCACAGATATCACCATTATTGCCTTAAGTTTGATGGTGCATCGTGCCAATGAAGTCGCTGATAAGCTCGCAAAAGAAGGCATTTCGGTTGAAGTGGTTGACCCTAGAACCATTTCACCATTAGACGAAGATGGCATTTTAGAGTCAGTAGCTTCAACAGGTCGTGTGGTGATTGTAGATGAATCAGCAGCACGTTGTGGTTTCGGACATGATGTGGCTGCGCTTATTGCCCAGAAAGGCTTTCATTATCTTAAAGCACCAATCGAATTAGTCACTCCACCACACTCACCCGTACCATTTTCACCAGTACTAGAAAAAGAATGGCTACCTAGTGTAGAACGCATCGAACAGGCTGTACGCAAGACGTTGGAGGCTTAGGATGAGCGAAATTAAAACTTTAGAAATCCCAAAATGGGGTTTGTCCATGGAAGAGGGTACGATTGCCCAATGGCTGATTCAGGAAGGTACCCAATTTAGTAAAGGACAGGAAATTTGTGAAATTGAAACCACAAAAATCGTCAATGTATTGGAGGCACCTTTTGATGGCCTGCTACGAAAAATTATTGCTAACGATGGTGACACACTGGTCGTAGGTGGAATCATTGCAATTTGTGCAGACGCCCAAGTTTCCGATGCAGAAGTTGAAGCATTTGCACAGTCTTTAGGTAGAACACCTGCTGTAACTGAAAATAAAGCGGTAGCAGCGGTTCCTGAAAAAGTCGATGTGGCTCAAGTTGAAACCAAAGTACAAGCTGCTCCTAAACAGAACAGTGTTGGTAATGGATCAAAAGCGGTGACTCAGGGCGGATATTCTATTCCTGATGAGTTACAAGGCTACCAACAAAGCGATGATATTTTTGCAACGCCACATGCCTTGAAATTGGCTGAAAAGCATAATGTAAACTTGGCTCAGATTACGGGTTCTGGACGTGAAGGCCGTATCAGTGTTCAAGATATTCAGGCCGCAGTTCAAGCTGCTGGTGGTTCTTGGCCAGATGTACGTCATCAAGCCAGCACGAAAGCCGCGAAATCTAAAGCAGATGATAGTGATGTTCTAGCAACACCTGTTGCTCGCCGTTTGGCAAAACAATGGGGCATTAATTTGCATGATTGTCGTGCATCGGGTTCACGTGGACGAGTCTGTAAGGAAGATGTTGAAGCTGTATATCAACGGGAAAATCCTGTACAAGCTCAACATACTGAGTATGCGCATCCAACAGAGTCAGCAAAATTCACCACCGTAGCTATGAATGGTATGCGTAAAGCAATCGCTGCACGGCTACAAGCGGCAAAACGCAATGCACCACATTTTCGCTTAACGATAGACTTAAATGTTGAGTCGGTTCAGGCTTTGCGTCAGCAAATTAACAGTACTGTACCGCAAGTCAAACTGTCCATTAACGATATGCTGATTAAAGCTGCTGCTGCTGCACTGATTAAAGTTCCACAAGTTAATGTTCAGTTTGATGAAGAGAATCAGCAGATTTTACAGTTTGAACAGGCTGATATTTCGGTTGCTGTAGCCATCGAAAATGGACTGATCACGCCAATTATTAAAGCAGCGAACCGTAAATCTTTGGCGCAAATTTCCAATGATATGCGCGATCTGGCGACACGTGCCAAAACTGGAAAATTGGCGCCTGATGAGTTTCAAGGGGGCAGTTTCAGTATTTCCAATTTGGGCATGCTTGGTATTCAACAGTTTGATGCCATTATTAACCCGCCTCAAGGTGCAATTCTAGCCTTAGGTGCAGCAGAGAAACGTGCTGTCGTTGAAAATGATGAGATTGTTGTTCGTGAAATGGTGACCGCAACATTGTCTTGTGATCATCGTGTCATTGATGGTGCGTTGGGTGCTCAATTCTTATCAGCATTTAAGCAGTTTGTCGAAAATCCTGCATTAATTTTGGTGTAGGAGGAATAGTCATGTCAGATACACAATTTGATCTTGTGGTTATTGGTGCTGGTCCTGGAGGATATGTCGCTGCGATTCGCGCAGCGCAACTGGGATTAAAAACGGCAATCGTTGAAAAACAACACTTAGGCGGAGTGTGTCTTAATTGGGGATGTATTCCAACCAAGGCATTATTGAGCGGGGCTGTGCTTGCGCAGCAGTTCAAACATTCTGGGCAGTTTGGCTTTACGCTTAACGCGATTGATTTTGACATTCAAAAACTGGTCCATCATAGCAGACAGGTTTCTGAGCAACTCGTGCAAGGTATTGGTCAACTATTGAAAAAAAATCAAATCACTGTTTTTAACTCAGCAGCCCAGTTTATTGCCAAAGAGCAATTAGAGCTTACAGATGCGAATGGTCAAAAACAGCAGATTTCTGCACCGCATATTATTGTCGCAACAGGCGCACGTGCGGCCAATTTGCCTCATATTCCTGTAGATGGCCATCAGGTCTGGAGTTATAAAGAGGCTTTAGTTCCAGAACAATTACCAAAATCTTTACTGGTCATTGGTTCGGGTGCTATAGGCAGTGAATTTGCAAGCCTATACCAAGACTTAGGCTGCCAAGTCACCTTGGTTGATATTGCCAAGCAGATTCTCCCTAGCGAAGACATTGAAGTTGCGAAGTATGTACAAAAGCAATTTGAACAGCAGGGTATGCAGGTTTTAACCGAAGCGACTGTAAAAAAAATAGAAACTGATCAGGCTCAAGTACATTGTCATATTGAAACTGCCACAGGTGTGCAAATAATTACTGTTGAAAAGGTGCTTTCAGCTATTGGCGTGAAACCGAATGCTGAAAATCTTGGTCTAGAAGCTTTGGGAATCGAATTTGAGAATGGTTTTATTAAAGTCGACTCATGGTGTAAAACCAATGTAGTGGGCGTTTATGCAATTGGTGATGTCGCAGGCGCACCGTGTTTGGCACACAAAGCCAGTCATGAAGCCATTCTTTGTGTGGAGAAAATTGCAGGCCTAAGTCATGTACATGCTTTAGATCGTACACAAATTCCGGGCTGTATCTTTACCCATCCGCAAGTGGCCAGTATTGGTTTGACAGAACAGAAAGCGAAAGCTGCGGGCTTGAATATCAATGTGGGTAAGTTTCCTTTACAAGCGAATGGTAAAGCATTGGCTTTGGGCGATAGCGCAGGATTTGTTAAAACCATTTTTAGTCAGGAAACAGGTGAATTGTTGGGTGCTCACATGGTTGGACATGAAGTCACCGAACACATTCAAGGGTTTGCCATCGCGAAATACCTAGAAGCNNCATCCTACTTTGTCTGAGGCGATGCATGAGTCGGTCTTGTCGGCGATGCAACGTGCAATCCATATTTAAGGAGTCGCAACATGCCTAGAGGCTTAAACAACAAAGTTGCTTTAATTACGGGTGCGGCACAAGGCATTGGACGTGGTATTGCCTTACGTTTAGCACAAGAAGGTGTTCATATTGCTTTGGTCGATCTTCATCAAGAAAAGTTAAATACCGTTCAACAAGAGGTTGAAGCCTTTGGCGTAAAAGCCACCACATTTATTGCGGATATTTCAGATCCAATACAAATCAGTGACGCTATTAATCATGCAGAATCGACACTTAATGGTTTTGATATCATGATTAATAATGCAGGTATTGCACAAGTCAAAGCTTTGGCAGAAGTAACGCCGAGTGAATTTACCCAAATTATGAACATCAATGTCGGTGGTGTACTTTGGGGGATTCAAGCCGCAGCAAATAAATTTAAACAACGCCAACAGGCTGGAAAAATTATTAATGCATGCTCAATAGCAGGTCATGAAGGTTTTGCTTTGCTCGGTGTTTATTCGGCAACTAAATTTGCAGTTCGTGCATTGACGCAAGCTGCGGCTAAAGAATATGCCAGTGCTAAAATTACTGTAAATAGTTATTGTCCGGGTGTTGTGGGTACAGACATGTGGGTCGAAATAGATCAGCGGTTCTCTGAAATTACAGGTGCACCAATTGGTCAAACGTATAAAAAATATGTAGATAGTATTGCTTTAGGACGTGCTGAAACACCAGATGACGTGGCTGCATTAGTTGCATTTTTAGCCAGCGAGGATGCAAACTATATTANNAACTACATTACAGGTCAGTCTATTTTGACAGATGGTGGAATGGTTTACCGTTAACATCAATATAAGGAATACAAAATGAAAGCAGCTCGTTTTTATGACCGAGGGGATATTCGAATTGAAGATATCCCTGAACCGAAAGTACTTCCAGGCACAGTTGGAATTCAAGTTGCATGGTGCGGTATTTGCGGTACAGATTTACATGAATTCATGGAAGGCCCTATTTTTATTCCACCTTGTGGTCACCCACATCCAATTTCGGGAGAATCTGCACCTGTAACAATGGGACATGAATTTTCAGGCGTAGTTTATGCAGTTGGTGAGGGTGTAGACGATATCCAAATTGGACAACATGTCGTAGTTGAACCCTATATTATTGCGGATGATGTCCCGACTGGCCCCAATGATAAGTATCATTTATCAAAAAATATGAACTTTATTGGTTTAGGCGGACGCGGTGGTGGTCTTTCTGAAAAAATTGCAGTTCAGCGGCGTTGGGTACATCCTATTTCAAATGATATTCCTTTAGACCAAGCAGCATTGATAGAACCTTTATCTGTCGGTCATCATGCCTATGTCAGAAGTGGCGCAAAAGCTGGCGATATAGCACTGGTTGGTGGAGCAGGCCCAATAGGCTTACTTTTATCTGCTATTTTAAAGGCTAAAGGTCTCACGGTCATCATTACTGAACTGAGTGCAAAACGTAAAGAAAAAGCGATAGAAGCGGGTGTTGCCGATTATGTACTAGACCCATCTAAGGTTGATGTAGTTGCTGAGGTAATGAAAATTACAGAAGACCGCGGTGTAGATGTCGCTTTTGAATGTAGTAGTGTCAATAAAGTCATGGATACACTCGTTGCAGCAATGAAACCAACTGGTGTAGTCGTTATCGTTTCTATTTGGAGCCATCCTGCCACAATTAATGTGCATAGTGTGGTGATGAAAGAGCTAGATATTCGTGGCACGATTGCTTATGTAAATGATCATCAGGAAACTATCCGTTTAGTCGAGCAAGGTAAGATTAATCTAGAACCTTTTATTACCCAACGTATTGCATTAGATGATCTTGTTTCTAAAGGCTTTGAAACGTTGATTCATAATAATGAATCGGCTGTAAAAATTATTGTTCATCCATAGTAAAGCCTAATTTGAACGACTAATTTGAATAAACTAGAAATAAACTCTATGTAGCTATTTCTAATATCTTTATAGATAGGGAATGAGTCTGTACGTACAGATTCATTCTCAAATTTACAGTGTTGAGTGCCAGTATGATTTTGATCATACAGCCCAGTAAAGATAGAAAATAAGTTTTTAAATAAACCAGGGGGATATAGACTAAATTTTGCCAGGAGAGTGATGGCAGTCCACCACTAATTAAAAGGTGTCTACAAAATCGATGGCTATTAAATAAGTGTAGTTTACTATTTGGTATAAAATATTATGCTGAGGTTAGGGTTTTGATAGCTACGATTTCTGTTTGGCTTTTTGGCGTAAGACGTACAAATATAAGCTTTCTACTTTTTCACGTGCCCATGGTGTGGTACGTAAGAATCGTAATGATGACTTAACACTTGGATCTATGCAAAAACATCTAATTTCAATTTTATGATTTAAGCCTTCAAAGCCACCGTAGTAATCCAATAATTCATCCAAAATGTCAGCAAGTTTTTTGCCGTGTAGAGGGTCATTGGAGGCGTTCAAATAGATCAACCATATTTTGAGAGGCCATCATTATAACCTAAGCTAGTTGAAAAATGAGAGGGTTGGAATTTAAACGTAATTAACATATAAAATTACAGCTTAAGAGCAATGTCTATGATCAAAAGATTACAGAAGTAAAGCTGATGGTCTGGGCAATAAAAGATGATCACGTTGCTGAGCTGTAGCTACATACAGCGTTGTATAGGCTACAGTCTTTAGATATCCTATTTAACATAAAATGAAGTTATGCGACTTCAGAATGACTACTTGCTAAAAACTGAATAACATATGAAAGCTATTATTGCATTACAAAAGTTAGTTTTAACCCCATCATCAAAGGTTGTTGATATCTTACGCCATTCATATTTAATTGCTTGTAAATTGAATTTAGAAGATTTTAAAAAATGGTGTGAGTTAGAATTAAATGGATATTTTGATCTTCCTGATGAAGATATTCCAAAACATAGATATATTTTTGGTTCTTTATATGTAAAAAATAGTTTGAATGGTCAAAGAACTACTTTTAAAGCTGATGTCTTCGTAGGAGCACCCACCAATATCGTAATGAATTTTGCTACCAATATTTCCTAACACTTTTTTCTGAAGCCAATCTTTCTTATAAACGAGCCTTCCAGTCAGGAGCATAGCGATCATTTGTCTATACAGAGAATTTTTACCAAGTGCCTGTGCTCTAATTTGAGCAAGCGCAGGAGTAGAAAAAATATAATGTCTAGCTGTCCAAACAGATGAATGACCTAAGATATAGGCAATTTCCTCAGCTGAAGAACCTGCCATTGCCAAACTATAGCCAACATGATGCCTAAAATCAGAAAAGGAGTACTTTTGCTGTATCATTTCACCAGAAAGAACAGCTTCTTTGTATGCTTTGGGAGCAAAATCAAATAATTGTGTATTAATAGCTTTTAAACAAAACCGTGCGGAATTTTCTCCTAAATCAAATAACTTATCTTTTGGACTCAAGTCAAATCTTTCAATATAAGCAATGATGATTTCAGCAACTTCTTCTGGTAATTTCACTGCGATCTTTTCATGTACATATCTTGCTTGTTTTGCATAGGGTATTTGTACGCTGTAGCGATGAAAGTGATCTACAGGACGTGTAGTATCTATTTTTATATCGCCAGCAGATAACTTGGCCAATTGTACAGGTCTAAGACCAGTTACATACACCAAACCAAGTATTGATGAGTAAAGTAGTGTTCGTTTATCGATACCCTGAAAATCATCTTTGATAGCTTGGTTTAACTTGATAAAACCTTGTTGAATCATTGAAATTAAAGGGGAGTCTATCGTATCTTCATATTCCTGATAGAATAAATTTGAATTAAACGACTTAGGTCTAGGAATAAATTCCAGTTCAAAATCATCCTCTATATCAAAGAGCGGAAAATCTTCTAGGACTAGAAGCTTCAATAGAAATTTAATATGAGAATAATCTTTGCTATAGTTCTTTTGTGGAGCAATTTCAATCAAAATGTTTTTTAAATTTTCATAACTAAATTTTAAATTATTTTTTTTCAAATAATTGATTAAAAAAATAAATGTATAAAATTTTGTGCTCAAAAAAGATGGTGTATTTTTCTGAATAAAGGCTATCAGAAAAAACTTAACCAACACAGTCTCACTTTCGGAAAATCTTGAAAAGTCTAAATTTTCTATCTGACCAGAATAATAAAATCGCCAAATATTATTTGTTGGATTGATGAACTTATCGTCAAATTTATCTGCAACTAAAAATTTAACAATTTTTGGTATTTTTTTACTCAGATTCTGAAGATCCATTATCTGTTGATCATTAAAAACTGATTCAGAATGTTGTTCCTGAAAATCTTCAAAAAGATCAAATTGCTCCATTATTTATATTTTCCATAATTCCTGTGATATACGTTGCAAATTCATAAGGTTAGCACTATCAACAACAAATCTTTTTGCATAATAACTTGGCATTATACTGTTAGCACTCCAGCCACCTAAGACACGTAGATCATCTAGTGCTTTTTGCATAATTTCATCATTGCTTTGAGTTAATGGTGATGCACTTTCGCTTCGATATTTTTTTATAGCAAAAGCTAAAGTGATATAAGCCCATGTATGACGACATACATGAGGGGTTAACTTCTGAATTGAATCAATATTTGTATCATCAAAATATACAGGATGTGAAGTCCTAAAAGCTTGTTCTATCGTCTTAAAAATTGCATTGATGGATGAATAGCTTAGTGGAGAGTAGGGTGGTTTAAGTGATGTAAATAAGATATCTGAATTATTGAAATTTCTTATCTTTTCTATGTATAGCATCAAAAATTTATAATCCATACTATCTAGTTTTATGACCCTATAAGATTGCTCGTTTTTTATACTAGGCTTTCTCTGTCTGGAATCATGTTCATCATCTGTATTAGTTATTATGAGACTATATGAATCAGAATTGAGGGATTTTTTTATTGATTTTTTTGTGAGAAGCATTAGTTCACCAACACGTAAACCGTAGTTCATCAAAAGATGTACTATCAGAAAATTACGGAGTTGATGTGATCTCGTTGAGAATGGATTGTCTATATTTATATTAGCTGTCTGGTTTGGACGAATAATTTTATAAAGCATAGCTACCATTTCATTAGTTAAGCTTTTAAAGTTATGATTAATTTCACTTTTTACAGTTAAGCTATATTTAGAAAATTTACTAAAAATCCTTTTTTTATTTAACAAAAACAAGTCTATTTTTTTCCTACGACTTGTTAATTCTTTGAATGTAATATCTTGATAACGGGTGTTCCAGTATTCATCTAAAAGATATACGAAATACTTAAACAATGACCTCAAACGCTGTGTAATGGTCATATAGTTAGCATCTATATTTGATCTAAGTCGAATCAAGTTTGTTTCTAACTTTTTGTTATTTTCTAAGAAAACAATAAAGTTATCGATTTCATTCAAAAAAATCTCAGGTTCATATTTGGAGGATAAAAATGATTCACAGAACAAAGTAGAATATTTCTGATACCAAAATTCATACCAAAACTTTAGTGCCAACATATCTGATTGTTGTGTAGCAAAACTTTGGAATCTCAGGACAGTTGTAGAATAGAGTAAAGGATATAGACAAGGTACTGTAGCTGAAGCATCAAACAATAGAACTATGTGATTTTGATTTGAATACTTTTTTGAAAGTTTAATTGTTTTTACGACAAACATTCTAAGTACCAAGAACTTTATGAAGTAAATACAATATAAACATAAGTGAACTGAATGTGAAATATTATTTTATATAAGTAATTGATTTTAGGCTAAACGAAGAAGTCTATGAACTAAATATAACATATAACTAATTTAACATAATATACATTATACGAAATCAGTCTT
>DKLL01000163.1:61764-65203 GCA_002455755.1 Acinetobacter sp. UBA6641 | reverse complement strand
TATGAGACCAAGTAATTTGNNCACCGTATGAGACCAAGTAATTTCACGACCTAATAGCATAGGTGTTATTGGCAGGAAATTGTAAGTTGACCACGTTCGATTTTTTGCAACGCCTACAAAACCATAAAGTAAAGCTTGCAAAGTTTGTACAAGTTGATTTTTTTCTGTCGCAGAAATAGAAGGGCTCATTCTATTCTTTAATTGTTCAATCGCATTTAAAAACTCAATTTGATGTACAGGATGACGAGTTTCTAATTTTGATTGACTAAAAAAACTAAAAAATTTTAATGCTAATCGTGTAGATGGGCAATAATGAGTTGTTTGGTCATTTACTTGAAAACTATTTTCACCAAAAGTATTTTTATTTTCATCTGCTTTTGATGAGTTAAAAACTAATAAAAATTCTGATAAATATTCTGTTGGTGTTTGATCTGCATAAAATCGGCGTCCAAAAATATCTAAGGCAATATTAGGTTTTTTGTCTCTATTAGATGGATTTTGATTCGGGGTATTTGTCTTAGGGAAATAACTATATGTATTTAAAGTGCTCAACGAATTAATCCTCTAAAGTTAAAGTTTTATTTTGTTTTAAGTCTAACTCAATTTTAATAACATTTTCTTGAATATCACCATTAGATAAAGTACGTACTAGAGTAATTTCATCTTCATGGTCAATTTCGGAATACTCGATAAGACTTAATTTAAATCGTTCTAATTGAGTTTTATAAATAGGTGTGAGAGACTCTGTGATATCACCTTTAATAATATTTTGAATATAGTCAAGTAAAGGTAAGCTTAACTCCAAGCGGACTTCATTTTTCTTTTTAAGAGTCAAATAGGGTTGTTGTTTGTTATCACAGTAATTAACAACGAATTCTTTTTCCATAAAGCTACAAATTTTAATTTGTGCGATTTGAAATATGGAACTATCTGACCGTTTTAATGTAATGTTTAAATATTTATCCTCACTTATACCGCTGAAAAATAAATTGAGAGCTTGTAAACTCATTTTTTTAATTTGACGAGCATCCTCGGCCATAAATTTTTGATTATCTAAACGCCATTCACTATATTTTTCAATATTAGGGGATCCTAAAAATTGTGCTTGAGCATTGATATATGTGGTTGGGTATAAATTATACATAAATATTAAACGTCTTAAAGCAGGTTTAAAAAGATGTATATCACTATCTTGATCTGTTTGAATGTAGTTTTTAATTATGCTGTACAAGGATGGGGTAATACCTTCAAAATTATTAAGATCAGCCATAAATTTTTCGATTTCTAAACTGCGATAACCTGCGAAGTTTAATGTATGAAGTAAATGAATCGCTGGAAGTTTAAATGCACTTTCCCATGGAAGATGGTTTTGATAGCCAAAAAATAAGTCACTAAAAATAATAGGATTTATAGGGGAGTCTTCAAGTTGGAAACCACCTGTCAATGATGCGCAGAAATGAGCAAGCATTTGTCTAAGGGTTAAACGTTTTTCATAATTGAGTAAGTATAAATAAAGTAAACGTATACTATGAATGACATTTTCTACATTATTTTTTATAGAAAGGTAATTTTGAATAATAGGATGTTGAGGGTGGTTTTCAACTAATTCATGCCATGAGCTGTGTTGAATAATTTTTTTAAATATTGATAGTGCAACTTCAATATTGTCTAATTTGGCTATATTGATAATGAAAAGTTTTTTATTTTGAATGTTGAGGCTTAAATTTAAATGATCTAAACTTTCTAATTGATCAGAAATATAGATTTCTTTATCTAGTAAACTAAAAATTTCAGATTCAATATCTTGTGTCAAGTCAATAGATTTTAGATATTCAGTAATAGAAGTAAGTAGTGGTCCAGTATTACTTACGATCAACCAATTGTCTGGTTCATTAAATGCTTGAGAGAGCCATTTTATCCGTTCAGATAAACTTAACTCACTCATATCTTTTAAAATGTTTAAATTATATTTTTCTGAATATTCATGTTTTTGAAAAGTATGCTGCTGAAATTTTTCATCTAAACGTTTAATTAAATCAAACGCAATGGTTGATTTTCCATCGCCAGCATGTCCAGTAATAATAATGATATTATTTTTATCTTTTGTAAGCAGATTATAGATATGTTGAACAATAGGAAATTCTGAGTAAATATCATTAAAATATGTTGTATTAATTTGTGATTCTGCTAAAGCGTTTGCTCCAGCTGGCGTTAAATTATGTAAGGAATTTAAATAGCTTATAAAATCAAGAGTCATTTTTTCTTTTCCAAAAAATTATTTCAAAGTAAAAAGGCATAATTAATGTATTAAGTTTCTCAAAAGTTTATCAATATCTTCTTTTGAAGTTGTGAAACCTAAGCTAACTCGTAATGTAGATAATCCTTCTTCTGTAGAGAGTCCTATTTCTTTCAGGACATAAGAAACTTCTACATTGAGTGATGAACAGGCTGATCCATTTGAGCAAAGAATTTTAGAGTTAGCGATAAATAATTGACTGTCTAAATGGGGTACCGTAAAGTTAATAATATGTGGAATTGCATTTTCGACAGGCGTATTTAATTTCCATCCTAAATTTACAATTTTTTCTTTTAGATAATTTGATAAATCTTCAAAATATCCTTGATGTTGAGATAACATCTCGTCAGTTGCCGCTGTGGCAAAAGCAAGAATTAAGGGAGTTGCAAGAGTGCCTCCACGTAATCCAAATTCTTGACCTGCCCCATGAATAATAGGGTGTAGTTTAGTTTCGCGTATATCTCTGATGTATAAAGCTCCAATACCTTTAGGGCCATAAATTTTATGTGCAGAAAGGGAAAGAAAATCAATATTTAATTCATCCACNNTTGATATTTTTTTTGAAGCAAGCATCGCCAATTTCTTTGATAGGTTGAATAGATCCTAGTTCATTATTTACATGCATAATGCTAACAAGTACTGTATCTTCACGCATATGTGAAATAATATCTTGTGCTTTTACAATGCCATTTACTTGTGGTGCAATATAAGTGATTTCATAATCAAATTCTTTTTTTAAAAAATTACAAATAGATAAGACACATTTATGTTCGATAGTGCTTGTTATAATATGCTTGCCTTTTTTTGTGTTAGCGAGTAGATAACCTTTAATTGCTAAATTATTTGACTCAGATGCTCCACTCGTAAAAACTATTTCACTTTTATATGCTCCAATTGACTCCGCAATTTTTCCACGGGCAATTTCTATTTTATCAGCAGAAGATTGGCCCATTTGATGAGCAGAAGAAGGATTTGAGTAATCTTCTTGAAAAGAACGAAACAATTCTGTTTTCACAGAAGGGAGCAACGGGGTCGAAGCAGCAAAGTCTAAATAAACCATCTTCTACATAAATCCACGATTATGTTTTGATAATACATCTGGACGTCTTAGTTTTCAAAAAAAAAATCATGGTATACGTCAAA
>DKLL01000163.1:0-61751 GCA_002455755.1 Acinetobacter sp. UBA6641 | reverse complement strand
TTATCCGATTATCCGATTATCCTCCCAATAACATGGCACTACAATTAAATTGTTTTCATGCAACCGCGACCATAATCGGACACCTAAATCCCGCTGTATATTTTGAAGTGTGAAATTGGAAATTAGCAGTGTGGACTTCATATTGTCATAACGGCTATACAGAACTTTATGTACCATCTCCAGACGTTTCTCATGTCGGTCATGTAAGCCATATTCATCAATCACCAATAAATCAAAACTGGAGAAATGTTTGATAACTTCCTTTTCAGAGCGTGAAGCATCTGACCAGGTGTCCATCATTTTTTGAGCAATTTCTGCACTGGTATAGTAGCGTGCAGATTTTGTGCTGTTATGCAGAATGTTGCGAATGATTGACGCACTCAGATGAGTCTTTCCTGTACCCGGTGTACCAATGAGCAGCAGGTTTGGATAATGGTCAGAAATAATCTGCTGTGCAAAAGCCTGACATAGTTTGATGGCATTGTCTTGTGCAGGGCATGCAACTACATAATTCTTGAAGCCACGATCCAGGTAACGTTTATTGAGCCCTGAATTTTTAATTTTCTGTTGTAGCAATCGCTGTTGCAGTTCATTCTCATAGGTTGCATGTGAGTGATGGATGGTTTCTTTAGCACACAATTTACAGAGCCTGTGACCTGCAATTTCCATCAGGGGTATATGATGGGTAGGGCAAAGTGTTTCCGTTGTTTCTGCGCGAAACTGGAGCATTTTAAGCATGGTATTCATGGCTAATCTCCTAAATCCATTTTGAATTTTCTAAAAAATTCTCATTTTTTTCTTCAAAATTTGAAGATGAAGATGAAGATGAAGATGAAGATGAAGGGCATGGTTCAAGCATGACTTGAGTAATACTCGGGCTCTTCTCAGGAGCTGCTTGAGCATTTACTTTTCGTTGCTTAGTTGATGCTTGAGCATTACTTGCGGATTTATTCCAGCGTGCTTGAGCTGCATTTTTAGCTTTATCAGATTTCATTTGCTGATTTTGCAATGCCTGGCTTTTTAAACTGGTTAAAAAACTTGAATGAATCTGCTCAGACTCGACTTCAAACAATTCCAGAGCCATCAGCGTATTCAACAAAGTTTTAGCCTTGGTGTGCTGAGGTAATTTCGTGATGCTACATACAGTAGCTAGGTCATGAGGAATGGCACCATTTTTCCAGAAATCCATCATTAACAGCAGTGCCGCACCAATTTGTTCTGCCGTCATTCGTGCAAATTTTGCCTGTAGGTCGCCAATATAGAGTGGCATCCAAATTGAAATATCTTTATGCATGTGTTCACCTTTTTATAGGTATAGAGGGGCTAAGGTCATCGATTGGATGACCTTCTGTCTGTGTTTGTTTTATTAGTGAGCGAGACTCATTAAGCGGAGACGGGCCTGTTGGGCCAAGTCATCGTAATGGGCTTGCCCTTCATCCAACATTCGCTGTAACCAGAGTCTCAACGCCTGGTGATCATCGAAGCATTTATTGATTTCCAACAAAAAAGCTAGATTGTGAAGTTTGGGAATGTGTAGCTCATGGATTAATTCACGAGCGACCATATCTGCTTCAGGGCTGACGACCACACCACCAAAGAAAGCTTTACTATTCATGTGCAAGCTCCTCTGTATTTAGTTTTTCCAGCATGGCTTCAAATGCACTGCCATCGCGGCGCGTAACATTGGGGATGTAACGGCTATAGACCCGGAATAGCATTTCAGTCGTTGAATGTCCCAATTGACGTGCGATCCATTCCGGATTTTCTCCTGCTGACAGCCAAAGAGTTGCTGCTGTATGGCGTGTTTGATAGGCTCTTCTAGACTTCAATCCTAGAAAGCGCAAGATCGGATGCCAGACACGTTTATTCACCAGACGATAATCGAGAGGTCCACCATCACGATTGCAGAAAACAAACTCTGATTTACCATTATTTAAGCTTTTCTGTTGGAGAAAGGCTTGGTAAACGCGGTCATTCATCTGGATCGTGCGGTCAGAACCATAAGTTTTGGTTCCACCAAGCACACCATTCACTAACGCCTCTCTGATATGGATTTCACGACGCTGTAAGTCGATATTTTTCCATTGCAGACCATCGATTTCACTGGTACGCATACCCGTAAAAAAGCGAATGGTGTAATAGGGGCGGAAGTCTTCACGCACTGTGGTAAGAATTTTATGCACCTCTTCCAGAGAAAAAGGTGTGACTTCAATCTTGCTTTCCTTCAGATTGTTAATATTTTTATAAGGCGACTCAAACTCGTATCGTTCAGCCGCATCATTGAGTATCATACGTAAAGGCGTCATGATTTGATTGATCCTCGATGCTTTCAGACTTGTTTGATCTTTTCCGTGTGTCACTTTGGCGAGAGAGGCACGGAAGTTCAGCAAGTCTGACTTCTTGATTTTCGAGAGAACCTGATTACCAAAAGCAGGAATCAAATAGTTTTTGATCACAATTGAAACCTTTTGCTGATATGAGGTTCTCCATTCAACTTGTTTCTGCTTAAACCACAATTCAGTAAACTCTTTAAAAAGAGGAACTTTGGTCTGTACAGCAATTTGCTGACTTCTTTTTTCCTTAAACTCCTCAACACGGTTACTTTTTGGAAAGTACTTTTCGTATTCAAAAGTTCCCAAAGTAATTTCAGCTTCAAGCTGTTCGAGACGTTTTTTCAAAATGCGTCGGTTATAAGCATTGTCTTCAAGATTAGTTGTCTCTCTACAACGAATGCCCATGTAGCGAAAGTCGGCAATCAGTTTGCCACTTCGTTCCCGGATGGTAGCCATTAGTTAAACCTCCTAAGCCTTATTGCAAGGCATCCATGCTTAAACCGGTGAATTTAAGCATTTCAGTTTCAATGCGTTCCCAAACAAAAAGAATTTTTCGACCACCAAAAGGACGGATGTAGTGAACACCTTCAATAAAGACACTGTCCTTCAGTTGGTTGCGAATAGTACGAGCGTCGTACTGGATTTTTTCAGCCAGTTGGTGGGCTGTGAGATAGGTATATGACATAATAGAGCCTCATATTTTTTACTAGGTAACTAGGAAAAATTATTCCTAAGACATAAATTATCATATTTTTATGTTGTTGCAAGTACTTTTTATTATTTAAATAGGAAATTTTATGATTATTTCAAACTTGGCAGTTTTATTAGCAGAAAGGAAACTTAAGGTTGCTGATTTGGTGAGAAGTACTGGAATTAATAAATCTACTTTGCATAAACTTTATAATGATGAATCTGTACGGATTGATTTTGAAACCATTGATAAAATTTGTATTGCATTAGATGTGGAAGTGGGTGATTTATTGGTTTTTAAGAAAATTGATAATAATCAAAATGATAATAGCTAGTTTGGTCACAAATGGTCACATCAAAAAGTGAAATGGTCACAAATCCTTGATCGTTTGGTAAAAAATACTTTGTTTGGAAGACGACAGGGTGATTTTTTTCTTTCAAAAAAGCTCTGAAAGTGGTGATCGATTGAGGACATTTGAGGTCAATTTAGACCATTTTTATTGTCGTGGGCACGCCATGGTCACATCTTGGTCACAAAATACAAATTACATTAAGAATATTTTTTATTGAATCGAATAACAAAGGAAGAAGAGTTTTTAAAAAATATAATAAAATCAACAAGAAAAAAGCCCCCATCTTTCGATGAGGGCTTTTTGAATCTGGAGCGGGAAAGGAGACTCGAACTCCCGACCCCAACCTTGGCAAGAGTCACCGACATAAAATACACTAAATAACATAATTGGTATGTTAATAAACTCTATATATAACAGTTATATAGAGTTTTTATTTTGTGTGGTGTAATTTAAGGTAGGGTGGGGTAAGAAAAAGTTGGTCACTTTAATAATCATAAAAACTCAACAATAATAACCAACATAAAACATGCTGCTGTTTATTATTTTTGACTATTTGATAAAAATTATTTAGCTGTGGAGTCCTGAGTTTGGCAAGCAGCAATAGTCAATACATTGATGAGTGACCGGTCTTTATTCTTTAGTTAAGAGGGGCTTTGTTGAACAAACCTCTTAGGAAGTACTCCGACAAACCCTGTACGGTTCAGACCCACGTTTCCGACCATTTTGAAAATAGCGAAGTGCTTAGGCCTATCAGGTGCATATTCAACACGAAATACATAAACCATTGTTTATCAAAATTGTACTCAATCTATAAACCTATAAGCCAAAAAACAATAGTTCTCTAGGTTACGATTGAAATAAGGTACATGCAGAAGGTAGTTTTAGCCTACTTTCTTATGAATATGATTTTGATAAGCACTCCTAGATTATTTGGCAATCTCTTTTGGCTTGAGAGCTCGTGAAAATGCCATCGTACTTGGCAGGTACTGAGATGTTGTGGCAAGCCCTTGTTAAATAAATGCAGTAGTTCTCTCTAGTAAAAATTTTGAATTCCAAGGACACGGAGCGTAATTAATGACGAAGTAGAAGCTTATATGTATGGCTCTCTACCTTGATTGATGCCGCAATGCAATTGCAGAGCTTACTCACAATGGTGCTGTTTTGAACATTTTTGTCGATAAATTCACAGATGGAAAAAATTATTTTTAACTTCTCCACAAAACAAGAAGTCAAGGAAAGACGTATGAAAAACAGATTATACAAAATAAGCATTTTTAGTGGCTTATTTATGGCTTTAACTAGCCAAGCATGGGCTACAGATGCTTTTAATCTTGTAGGCACAGGTCCTATATCTCAGGGTATGGGAGGATCGGGAGTTGCGTATAATATAGGCTCTGGAGCCATGCTGATTAATCCTGCAACATTATCGGCATTTGAAACCGGAAGATATGCGAGTATTGGTCTAGATATTATTAATACAGATTTGAAAGTCAAAAATATAGCGACAGGAGAAACTGCACAATCACATTCCGATGGTCGCAACAATGGTCCTTATATTGCGCCAGAACTCTCATTCGTTTGGCGAAATGATAACTATGCGTTAGGAATAGGTGCATATGCATCAGATGGAGTCGGAACTCAGTTTGGTAGGGAAAGTTTTCTATCAAGAACTACAACAAATAGTATTAATACAGGTCTAGATAGTTTTTCACGCTTGCTTGTACTTCGTATACCAGTCTCATTCGCTTATGAAATTAATGAAAAGTTATCCGTTGGTGGTTCTCTTGATGCCGTTTGGACGGCAGTTAATTTAGGTTTTCTTTTAGATACATCTCAAATTGAAACTTTGGCAATACAGAAAAATATTTCTGGTTCATTGGTGCCAAATTTATTGAGTATTCCTGAGTTGTCAGCAGGTTATTTAGATATCAATAATGAAAAGACAGTGGGTGGAGGTGTAGATGGCTGGGGATTAGGTGGGCGTGTAGGGCTGACTTATAAACCTATATCACAAACCACAGTAGGTATTGCATATAACTTTAAAACCAATGTTGGTGATTTATCTGGTGATGCAGACTTAACTGCAGTCAGTGGATCACTAGGTCCAATTTCGCTTGCTGGCAAGGCTAAGTTGCGTGATTTTGAAATGCCAGCTGCATTGACTATTGGTATAAATCAGCAAATCAATTCAGAGACCATAATTTCATTTGATTACAAACGTGTATTCTGGAATGACGTGATGGATAATCTGAAAGTTCATTTTGAACAAAATGACAGCAAAGATAATCTGGATATTAATTTGCCACTTAATTATCGCGACTCTAATGTGTATTCATTGGGTATGCAGTATGCAGCTAATCAAAAGTGGACATTCCGTACAGGACTACATTATGCCCAAATGGCAAATTCCAAGGAAGGGATACTATCGATTATTCCTTCGACACCTACTACTAATTTGACAGGTGGGCTGAGTTATGCTGTAACACCAAGAAGTGTTGTGGATTTTTCATTGGCGTATGGGTTTAAGAAAAAAGCATTGAATAATGCTCAACCTAATACAGATAAACCAATTGAGGTCTCACATACACAGCTCGCTGGTGCCTTAACATATACAACTAAGTTTTAAAGATAAGCTTTATTTTTTAGACTAAGATTTGGAGCCTTTACTCCCAAGTCCAAACAAAGATCAAAGAGCAGAACCTTTTGAAATAATTATAGAAGTTCTCAAAAAAGATTACGGAGTGAGTATGGTAGAGGTAGAAAAGCCATCATGGGTCTTAGTACATGAGTATTAATATAAAGAAATATTTATATTTCTTTATATTTATTAATTATTTATAACGGTTTTATATTAAATAAAATAGTCTTAATATTATAGTGTTACCTGATGATCTTATATCAAATTGAATAGGTAATAGTTTAAGTGCTGATTAATTTAATATAAGTATTAGAAGTAGACCTGAAAATATAAATTTTAATTTTATTGAAATTATGAAGCAGGTTTTTTTAGTGTGTAAAAGAACATGAGACGAATTAAAAAAATCCTAGTTGCCAACCGTGGTGAGATTGCTATCCGAGTCATGCGTGCTGCCTCAGAGATGGGAATCCGCACTGTTGCGATTTATGCAGAAGAAGATAAATTTGCACTACATCGCTTTAAATCGGATGAAGCTTATCGCGTTGGAGCAGGTCAAAAGCCAATCGCGGCTTATCTGGATATTGAAGATATTATTCGTATTGCACTTGAGGCTGAGGTGGATGCCATTCATCCGGGCTATGGTTTCTTGTCTGAAAACCCTGAGTTTGCTGAAGCTTGCAGCAAAGCGGGTATCCATTTTATCGGACCGAAACCTGATGTTATGTACCAGTTAGGCAATAAAGTGATGGCGCGTAATGTCGCAATTATTGCCGGAGTTCCAGTTGTGCCAGCGACAGGAACTTTACCTGATAGTTTGGATGATTGTCAGGTGATGGCTGCTGAAGTGGGTTATCCACTCATGCTCAAAGCCAGCTGGGGGGGCGGCGGTCGTGGTATGCGGGTGATTGAACACGAAAACGAACTGGAAGATGCGATTGATGTGGCACGTCGTGAAGCCAAATCAGCCTTTGGTAATGACGAGGTTTACCTAGAGAAACTAATTCGTCATGCTCGTCATGTGGAGGTACAAATTTTAGGTGATACCCATGGCAATCTTGTGCACTTATTTGAACGAGACTGTACCGTACAACGACGTAACCAGAAGGTGGTTGAACGTGCACCTGCGCCTTATTTGTCCGAGGTACAACGTAGTGAAATCTGTGAAGCAGCTTTAAGACTAGCTCGTGCTGTCGATTATACCCATGCCGGTACCGTTGAGTTTTTAATGGATGCTGAGACCGAGGCTTTCTACTTCATTGAGGTCAACCCACGTATTCAGGTAGAACATACTGTCACAGAAGAAATCACAGGTATTGATATTGTTAAAGCCCAAATTCGGATCACTGAAGGTGCTAAAGTGGGTGATGGCAGTAGCTTTATTCCACCACAGGAACAGANNCACTACAATGCCGACTAACCACCGAAGACCCTAAAAAGGATTTTATGCCCGACTATGGACGCTTGACTGCATTTCGTAGCGCGACCGGTTTTGGAGTGCGGGTAGACAGCGGGACTGCCTATACCGGTGCAGTGATTACCCCCTATTACGACTCCTTACTGGCCAAAGTCACGGTTCGTGGTGCCAGCAGTGATGTAGCTAATGCCCGCATGCTACGAGCATTACAGGAATTTCGTATCCGTGGTGTTTCTAACAATTTGGCATTTTTAGAAAATGTGGTGACACATCCTTTATTTACGCAAGGAACATGTACTACCCGATTTATTGATCGTACCCCTGAATTATTTAACCTTAAACCAAAACAGGACCGTGCCACCAAATTACTGGAATTTCTTGGAGATATTACCGTTAATGGACAGCCTGAAATCAAAGGACGTTTACTTCCAGAGACAGCTCCAGCTGTTGCACAGCGACCTGCATTTGACCTGAACCAATCTATTCCGACAGGAACCCGAGACCAATTCAAATTACTAGGGGCAGACGGCTTCTCTCAATGGATGCTGGATCAAAAGCGTGTATTGATTACGGATACCACCATGCGTGATGCTCACCAGTCCTTATTTGCAACGCGTATGCGTAGCGCAGATATGTTGGAGATCGCACCATACTATGCCCGTATGGCCAGTGAACTGTTCTCACTGGAATGCTGGGGTGGTGCAACCTTCGATGTCTCCATGCGCTTTTTAAAAGAAGACCCATGGGAGCGTTTGGCCAAACTGCGTGAATCGGTACCGAACATTTTATTTCAAATGCTACTTCGCTCATCCAATGCCGTGGGCTATACCAACTATCCGGACAATGTGGTTCGTCACTTTATTGCCCAGGCAGCACAAAGCGGTATTGACTTGTTCCGTGTATTTGACTCGCTCAATGCAGTTGACAATATGCGAGTTGCCATTGATGCAGTAAGAGAATCAGGCATGCTGTGTGAAACAGCGATCTGTTATACCAGCGATATCTTTGACAACAACCGCCGCTATAATCTCAACTACTATGTGGATATGGCCAAGCAACTGCAAAAGGCAGGGGCTAACATCCTTGCCATCAAAGACATGGCTGGCATATGCAAACCAGCTGCAGCACGAGAGTTGATCAAGGTGCTGAAAGAAGAAACTGGATTGCCGATACACTTCCATACCCATGACACCAGTGGTATTGCGGCAGCCAGTATTTTATCTGCGATTGATGCTGGTGTAGATGCTGTAGATACCGCCATGGACGCCATGAGCGGTCTCACTTCACAGCCAAGCATGGGCTCTGTGGTCGCAGCATTGCAAAATAGTGATCGAGACACAGGTCTCAATCAAGCTAATCTACAACAACTTTCCACTTATTGGGAAGGTGTACGTCATATCTATGCGCCATTTGAAGCAGATATGCATGCTGGTACTGCCGATGTTTATCATCACGAAATGCCAGGTGGGCAATATACCAACCTGCGTGAACAGGCACGCTCACTGGGCCTTGAAGAACGCTGGTCTGAAGTCTCGGATGCCTATGCACAAGTCAACTTACTGTTTGGTGACATTGTTAAAGTCACACCGACCTCCAAAGTGGTAGGGGATATGGCCCTATATATGGTGTCCAATCAGCTCACACCAGAAGATATACATAATCCAAAGCTTGAGATTGATTTCCCTGAATCGGTAGTTTCGCTGTTTAAAGGTGAATTGGGTACCCCAGAGCATGGTTTCCCAAAAGAATTACAGCACAAGGTGTTAAAAGGTGCCGCCCCATTAAGTGATCGACCTGGAGCCATTCTGCCAGCTGTGGACTTGAATGGTGAAAAGGCAATGCTGGAGAATATCTTTGATCAAGCGATCACTGAGCAGGAACTGGCATCTTATCTGATGTATCCGAAAGTCTTTACTGACTTTATGCAGCACAAATTGCGATATGGCAAGGTGTCGAGCATTCCATCCTCAGCATTTTTTTATGGATTAAAAGAAAACAGCCCTGTTGAGGTTGAGCTTGAACGTGGCAAAACTCTGGAAATTAAGTTGTTGGGACGTGCAGAAGCCAAAGACGGGGTAATTGATCTATTTGTTGAGCTGAATGGACAACTACGCTTACTTCAGATTGAACAGGCGAGCCAGAAAGAAGCTACGACTCATCCAAAAGCAGATCCAATGAACCCAAGTCATGTAGGTACATCCATGCCAGGAATAATCAGTACGATTGCAGTGAAGCCGGGACAAACGATTCTGAAAGGTGACACTCTATTTACCATTGAGGCTATGAAAATGGAACTCGCAATCAAGGCTGATAAGGATTGCGTGATTCAAGACATTCTGATGAGTCCAGGTAAACCGGTTCGAAATATGGATTTGGTTTTACTCGTTCAATAGAGCGGGCTATCAATTGGGTTTTATAATTATTGGGTATTCTGGGTTAACTCGAATTCTGTTTAAGCCAATTAATTCATAATTGAATTAATTGGCTTTCAGTTCATTTATTGAATATTTTGAGAGCAGTTGAAGGGTATTCAGTAAAGTCGAAAGTCCTACAAATAGGGTATGTGCTCTTTCTAACGTACCTCTTCTGTTGCCTGCCTGAAAGATGGGTAAGAAATAAACGGTTTTTTTCTGCTTATACTCATCTTCAGAATGCTGTATTTGCTGCACATGTTAGTGATGCAGTGATCTGTTCATATGTGAGATGTTCAATCAATTTTTTAATAGACTTAGAAAAGATTTAGTCATTATTTCGGAATCGCCAAACTGTCTGTGTAGTTGTGAAACCCGATTTTTAGATAGAAGTCAGGTCTTTGATAGCAGGAGTAAGTGAAGCAAGAGGATTTATCTTGAGCGTGAGACGGTTGTTATAGTATTTGATAAGACGTTTATTCAGACTAGAGATGATAAATTGAAGTGCTTGCTCTTCAATTTAATGAAAAGCTCGGAAATTGTGTAGATACCTATGCCAGATTGGATGGGGGTGACCATTGTATTTATAACATTTATTCAAATAAGCTTGATAACCAAAGCTATCTAGCCCTTGGTATGTACAATAATATTGCAAAACAATAATAAATTACCTGGTTTAGTCAATTCGCATTTAATTCTTGATTTTCAAAAAGCTTTGACAGTGGTTACGGGAATTTCGTATTCCAGCGTAGACCATCTATCTGATTTGTATGTTTCCTTGACATCCCCTTTCCGGCCAGTCTGTTCGAAAATATCAAAGTGTTTAGGCCAAGGTGCATATTCATCAGGAGATTTATAAACCATCGTTTATAAAAGCTGCGATAACTTTATAAACCTATAAGCCAAAAAACAATATTCCGCTAGGTCGTGATTGTAATATCGTACATGCAGAAAGGTAGTGGTTGTTTACTTTTCAGTGGTGAGTATGACTAAGGACTCTAGGATCAATTTAGCGATTTCTTTTGACCTGTGAGAGTGCGTGCAGACGCCATCGTACTTGGCTGGCACAGAGATGTTACGGCAAAGCCACAGTTAAATAAATACAGTATTTCGTAGAACTAAAATTTTTAAACTCCAAGGACAAGGAGCGTAATTGATGATGAATGTAAACGAAGAGCTTGGCCGCATGGTCTTGGCTGGTGGAATTGAAACCAATCTCCATGATGTTGGTACTGGTGAGCCTGTCGTACTCGTTCATGGTTCAGGCCCGGGTGTGACCGCTTGGGCGAACTGGAGGACGGTCATGCCCGAGTTGTCCAAGCACCGCCGCGTCATTGCACCGGACATGGTGGGTTTCGGCTTCACGCAGCGACCGCAAGGAATTCACTACGGAATCGACTCTTGGGTTGCTCATTTGATTGGAATCCTTGATGCACTGGAACTCGACCGTGTCGATCTTGTAGGGAATTCATTCGGTGGTGCCTTGTCATTGGCCTTTGCTATCAGATTTCCACATCGGGTCCGTCGGCTGGTGCTGATGGGATCCGTTGGTGTGAGATTCGAGCTTACGGATGGACTTGATGCAGTCTGGGGTTATGAGCCATCCGTGCCGAATATGCGCAAAGTCATGGACTACTTCGCCTACGACCGAAGTCTCATTTCTGATGAGCTGGCGGAGTTGCGCTACAAGGCAAGCATCAGACCTGGCTTTCAGGAGGCTTTTTCCTCCATGTTCCCTGCCCCGCGGCAGCGTTGGGTAGATGCGCTGGCAAGTTCCGATCAGGACATTCAGGCCATCCAGCATGAAACACTAATCTTACACGGTCGCGATGATCATGTGATTCCTCTTGAAACATCATTGCGGCTGAATCAGTTGATCGAAACCTCACAATTACACGTTTTTGGTAAATGTGGTCATTGGGTGCAGATCGAGCAAAACAAGAGTTTTATCCGCTTGGTCAATGATTTTCTTGCCACTAAGGAATGATTTCAAAAAACGTGAATGATCTCCGTTCTGAAAATGCATCACCTGTAATTACCCGCTATCCACTACTTTAAAAAGTGAGAAGACAATGAATCAGACAGAAACAACACCTATTAGAGTGCGCAAAAACTGGAAGACCAGTGAGATAGAAACACTCTTTGATGAGCAAGCTGGACGTATCGATCCGCGCATTTATACCGATGAGGATCTGTACCAACTCGAACTAGAACGTGTATTTGCTCGGTCATGGCTCCTATTGGGGCATGAAACTCACATTCGTAAACCAGGTGATTACTTCACGACCTATATGGGTGAAGATCCTGTCGTGGTCGTAAGACAGAAGGATGCCAGTATCGCTGTGTTCCTGAACCAGTGCCGCCATCGTGGTATGCGTATTTGTCGTTCGGATGCTGGAAACGCGAAGGCATTTACTTGTAGTTACCATGGATGGGCTTACGATACTGCTGGCAATCTTATCAATGTCCCTTACGAGGCCGAATCCTTCGCGTGTTTAGACAAGAAGGAATGGAGTCCACTGAAGGCTCGAGTAGAAACCTACAAAGGTCTGATTTTTGCCAACTGGGATGAAAATGCCATAGATCTTGATACATATCTCGGCGAGGCGAAGTTCTACATGGATCACATGCTCGACCGTACTGAGGCAGGTACCGAGGTGATTCCAGGCATACAGAAGTGGGTCATTCCCTGTAACTGGAAATTCGCAGCAGAGCAGTTTTGTAGTGACATGTACCATGCCGGGACTACATCACATTTGTCTGGCATCATTGCTGGTCTGCCAGAAGATCTTGAGTTGGCCGATCTTGCACCGCCGAAATTTGGCAAGCAGTACCGTGCATCATGGGGTGGGCATGGCAGTGGCTTCTATATTGGCGACCCCAATCTGATGCTTGCCATCATGGGGCCAAAGGTCACCAGCTACTTGACCGAAGGCCCTGCGGCGGAAAAGGCGGCCGAGCGTCTGGGTAGTATAGAACGTGGCACGAAAATCATGGTTGAGCACATGACTGTCTTTCCTACGTGCTCCTTCCTCCCAGGTGTCAATACGATCCGAACATGGCATCCACGCGGACCGAATGAGGTTGAAGTGTGGGCATTTACAGTAGTAGATGCTGATGCTCCAGACGATATTAAGGAAGAGTTTCGTCGTCAGACACTACGTACCTTCTCTGCTGGTGGTGTGTTCGAGCAGGACGACGGGGAGAACTGGGTTGAGATCCAGCACATTCTGCGTGGCCATAAGGCGCGTAGTCGACCTTTTAATGCCGAGATGAGCATGGATCAGACTGTTGATAATGACCCGCTCTACCCTGGCCGCATATGCAACAACGTTTATAGCGAAGAAGCTGCTCGCGGACTATATGCACACTGGCTGAAAATGATGACCTCTCCAGACTGGGAAGCGCTAAAGGCTACACGTTGAAGCTAACGACAGCTTGCGCCACATCGTGGCGCCAGTTAGAAGCCGCATTTGACTTATAACCAGATTGGATGCGGTGGACCTATCTATTTGAAATCTAAAAGGAATGATTATGATTCCAAAAAGGAGTGACCATGATTGATTCAGCCAACAGAGCCGACCTCTTTCTCCGCAAACCTGCACCCGTAGCGCCTGAACTGCAGCATGAAATTGAGCAGTTCTACTATTGGGAGGCCAAGCTTCTCAATGATCGTCGCTTTGAAGAGTGGTTCGATCTTCTCGCGGAAGACATTCACTACTTCATGCCTATCCGAACCACTCGGATCATGCGGGATTCACGCTTTGAATACTCAGGTTCCAAAGAGTACGCGCACTTCGATGACGATGCAACGATGATGAAGGGACGCTTGCGCAAGATTACGTCTGACGTAAGTTGGTCTGAGAATCCTGCATCAAGGACTCGACATCTTGTGAGCAACGTAATGATCGTCGGCACAGAAGTAGAAGGGGAATACGAAATCTCCAGTGCCTTCATTGTGTACCGCAATCGTCTGGAGCGACAGCTCGACATCTTTGCTGGAGAGCGTCGCGACAGATTGCGTCGTAACAAGAGTGAAGCTGGATTCGAGATAGTCAATCGGACAATCCTGATCGACCAGAGCACCATCCTAGCTAATAACCTCAGTTTCTTCTTCTAGGAGATGTCATGACTTGGACATACATACTGCGGCAGAGTGAGTTGCCGCCTGGTGAAATGCAACGCTATGAAGGTGGCCCAGAAACAGTGATGGTTTGTAACGTCGATGGCGAGTTCTTTGCGGTTCAGGATACATGTACGCATGGAGACTGGGCGTTGTCGGATGGCTACCTTGAGGGTGATGTAGTCGAATGTACATTGCATTTCGGGAAATTCTGTGTACGAACTGGGAAAGTGAAGGCACTGCCTGCTTGCAAACCTATCAAAGTATACCCCATCAAGATAGAAGGTGATGAGGTACACGTTGATCTTGACAATGGGGAGCTAAAGTGATGGCTAATCATGTCGCAATCATCGGTAATGGCGTGGCTGGGTTCACCACCGCGCAGGCTCTTCGTGCCGAAGGCTATGAAGGACGAATTTCACTGATTGGGGAAGAACAGCATCTTCCCTATGACCGACCATCCTTGTCCAAAGCAGTTCTTGATGGAAGCNNTGAGCAGCCACCTAGACTGGCTGAGGCAGCTTGGTACAGTGAAGCCAGCATTGAGATGCTGACTGGATCAGAAGTTACTGCCCTAGATACACAGAAAAGAATGATCAGTTTGAATAATGGCAGCACGATTTCTGCTGATGCTATCGTTATTGCAACTGGAAGTCGAGCACGGATGTTGTCTTTACCCGGCAGTCAATTGCCTGGTGTCGTGACATTACGCACTTATGGTGATGTGCAGTTATTACGTGATAGCTGGACACCCAATACTCGGTTGCTCATTGTAGGCGGTGGGTTGATTGGTTGTGAGGTAGCAACAACGGCTCGCAAGCTTGGTCTTTCTGTCACGATCCTTGAAGCTGGTGATGAACTGTTGGTTCGTGTTCTTGGACGACGTATCGGTGCTTGGCTACGTGGTTTGTTAACTGAACAGGGTGTGCAGGTAGAACTAAAAACTGGAGTTTCAGGTTTTTCAGGCGAAGGTCAGCTTGAAAAAGTGATGGTGAATGATGGGCGTAGCTTTATTGCTGATAACGCACTTATCTGCGTAGGGGCAGATCCTGCAGATCAACTCGCACGTCAAGCCGGTTTGGAATGTGATCGTGGTGTCGTTGTTGATCATAGAGGTGCGACATCTGCTAAAGGCATATTCGCGGTCGGGGATGTAGCCACTTGGCCACTTCATTCAGGCGGAAAGCGCTCGCTTGAAACCTATATGAATGCTCAGCGCCAAGCCACAGCAGTTGCCAAAGCCATTCTAGGAAAAGAAGTATCAGCACCGCAATTGCCAGTGTCATGGACGGAGATTGCGGGACATCGAATGCAAATGGCTGGTGATATCGAAGGACCGGGTGAATATGTTTTGCGCGGAACCTTAGGCATTGGCTCTGCTTTATTGTTCCGTCTGCTAGATGGACGGATTCAAGCGGTTGTAGCCGTTGATGCACCTCGTGATTTCGCACTCGCAAATCGATTAGTGGAAGCTCAAGTCATAATTGAGCCAGAAAAGCTGGCAGATGTGTCAAATAATATGCGCGATATTGTTCGTGCGAATGAAGGGAATCAAAAATGAAACTTAAAGATGAAGTAATTTTGGTGACAGGTGGTGGCTCAGGCTTGGGAAGAGCCATCGTTGATCGTTATGTTGCAGAAGGTGCACGTGTTGCAGTACTAGATAAATCTCCGGCAGGTCTGGAAGCGTTAAAGGAGCGCCATGGAGATTCAATCGTAGGGATTGAAGGAGATGTACGTTTACTCGACAGCCATCGTGAGGCTGTGGCTCGTTGCGTTGAAAAATTTGNNAAGCTTGACTGTTTAGTCGGTAATGCTGGTGTTTGGGATTACCTGACCCAACTGGTGGATATTCCTGACGACATCATATCTGAGGTATTCGAGGAAATGTTCGATGTGAATGTCAAGGGCTACATCTTAGCTGCAAAAGCGGCGCTACCTGCCCTTTATCAAAGCAAAGGTAGCGCGATTTTCACGGTATCAAATGCCGGTTTTTATACGGGCGGAGGTGGTGTTTTGTATACGGCTGGCAAGCATGCCGTGATTGGTTTGATCAAGCAGCTTGCACACGAATGGGGACCTCGTATCCGGGTCAACGGTATAGCTCCAGGTGGCATTTTGGGGAGTGATCTACGAGGGTTGAAGAGTCTTGATTTACAAGATAAGAGCATTTCGAGCTTTCCATTGGACGACATGCTGAAATCAGTTCTTCCGACCGGGCGGGCTGCTACTGCCGAGGAATACGCCGGTGCCTATGTCTTCTTCGCGACTCGTGGTGACACTGTTCCGCTCACTGGTAGCGTATTGAATTGCGATGGTGGCATGGGTGTGCGTGGTTTGTTCGAATCTAGTCTTGGTACACAGCTTGACAAGCACTTCGGTTGATAAAGGAGAATTATCATGAGTATTAAAAGATTGGGTTACTTGGGCTTTGAAGTCGTAGATGTACCTAAATGGAGTACCTTCGCCACGACCAAGTTAGGGATGATGGAAGCTTCAGCCAGCGAAATGGAGGCGACGTTTCGAATCGACTCGCGTGCCTGGCGACTGTCGGTCAGCAAAGGATCTGCTGATGACTATCTTTTTGCTGGCTACGAGGTGGATAGTGAACAGGGATTGCAGGAGGTCAAGCAAAGACTGGAGGCCTTCGGCGTTACAGTCAAGGTCGAGGGACAGGAATTAATCGCCAAGCGCGGTGTGCTCGGATTGATTTCGTGTAACGATCCGTTCGGTAATCGTGTCGAGGTATATTATGGCGGCACAGAGTTGTTCGAACAGCCATTCACCTCACCTACCGGTGTTTCCGGATTTCAAACTGGAAACCAGGGTTTCGGTCACTATGTGTTGAACGTTTCGGATGTGGATGAAGCACTCGCTTTTTATACCAAAGCATTGGGCCTTCAGCTTGCCGATGTCATTGACTGGACTATTTGCGACGGGTTGTCCACTACTCTCTATTTCTTTTATTGCAATGGTCGTCACCACTCATTTGCGTTTGCTAAGCTGCCAGGATCAAAACGGCTTCATCACTTTATGCTGCAACTTAACGGTATGGATGACGTGGGTTTGGCATATGACAAATTTTATGAGGACCGTGAGGTGGTCATGACGCTTGGCCGACATACTAACGATCACATGATTTCGTTCTATGGTGCGACACCTTCGGGCTTCGCAGTCGAGTACGGCTGGGGTGCACGTGAGGTAAACCGAGACTGGTCAGTGGTGCGCTATGATCGCATCAGCATATGGGGACACAAGTTTCAGGCGCCCGCATGATCGGTCAGTCTAGCAGCTCTAGTCCTACTTTTATTTGCATGCTCATAAGACGAACGTTTTGGACAGCAGGGTAGCATAAATAAGGATTATAGACGGTGTTAATCAAGGAGAGATATAAGCATGAATGAACCAGATAACGTACACAAAGTCGCTGATTTTCTGCATGAGGCCGCACTGTCGGGCACAGCTATTGCGCCAGTGCGCAATCTAATAGGTGAGATGGATTTAGAAGCGGCTTATGTTGTGCAAGAGGTCAATACACAACGAGCATTGAATGCGGGGCGAAGACTGGTTGGACGAAAGATTGGACTGACTTCAGTCGCAGTGCAAAAACAACTCGGAGTGGAACAGCCTGATTATGGGATGTTGTTCGCTGACATGGCACGTACAGAGGGTGAGGAAATCTCTCTCAATGATGTGCTTCAACCTAAAGTCGAAGCCGAAATAGCCTTTGTCTTGGGACGTGATCTTGACGATGACTATTTGACGGTGGCTGACCTTTTTCGCGCCATTGAATTCGCAGTTCCAGCGATCGAGATCGTGGGTTCACGTATAGCGAATTGGGATATTCGTATCACGGATACTATAGCTGACAATGCTTCATCGGGTCTGTACGTATTGGGTTCCATGCCAAAGCGGCTGTGCGATTTTGATTCACGCCATGCAGGGATGGTGATGGAGCGACAAGGATTATTGGTATCCTCTGGAGTTGGAGCTGCTTGCCTAGGATCACCGCTCAATGCAGTTCTTTGGTTGGCTAAAGTCATGGCTAAGCTGGGTCGTCCATTGCGTGCTGGTGACACAGTTCTTTCAGGTGCGCTCGGTCCGATGGTGCCCGTCGCAGCAGGCGATATATTTAATGTACGGATAGAAGGGCTTGGGTCGGTGACCGCTAATTTTGCAAAGGGATAGAAGCATGCAAGTGAGCCCATCTTCAATCATAAAATTTCCGGAATTTGCGTAAATAATTATACGTTATGCGACCGGACGCGATGGCTTAATGATTAAAGGAGTTTCATTATGACCCGTAAAGTCAAGGCCGCTATTATTGGTAGTGGCAATATCGGCACTGATCTGATGATCAAGATACTTAGGCAGGGGAAAAACATTGAAATGGGAGCGATGGTTGGCATCGATCCTGCATCGGACGGGCTCGCACGCGCCCAGCGCATGGGGGTAACAATCACTCACGAAGGTGTAGAAGGGTTGACGCGTTTGCCGATATTCAATGAAATCGATATTGTATTCGATGCTACAAGTGCCAACGCACATGTGAAAAATGAGGCTTTGTTACGTGAGCGTAAACCTCAATTACGCATGATCGATCTGACACCTGCCGCCATTGGACCCTACTGTATACCAGTGGTCAATGGTGATGATCACTTAGATGCAACCAACGTTAATATGGTCACGTGTGGAGGGCAGGCTACTATTCCCATGGTTGCCGCGGTATCACGTGTGGCTAAGGTACATTACGCAGAGATTATCGCTAGTATCTCAAGTAAAAGTGCTGGACCTGGTACTCGTGCCAATATTGACGAGTTTACAGAAACTACCTCACAGGCGATTGAGGCGGTAGGTGGAGCTGCTAAAGGCAAGGCAATCATCATTCTAAATCCAGCTGAACCGCCACTGATGATGCGAGACACTATCTATACACTTAGTGATTTCGCTGACATCGAGCAAATTAAAGAGTCAGTGCAATCAATGGTGGATGCAGTACAGGCATATGTCCCAGGTTATCGATTAAAGCAACACGTACAGTTCGACCGCATTGAGGCCGATCGCCCGTTTAATATTCCTGGTGTTGGAGAACGTATGAGTGGGCTCAAGACTTCAATTTTCTTAGAAGTAGAGGGTGCCGCAAACTATCTGCCAGCTTATGCAGGTAACTTGGACATCATGACCAGCGCTGCATTACGTACCGCAGAGAAAATGGCTGTGCGTATGCTCGATTCTCAGGTTGAATAAGGATATCACCATGACTCAACAGAAAATTTACATCTCTGATGTGACACTGCGTGATGGTAGTCACGCGATCCGCCACCAGTATACAGTGGATCAAGTTAAGCAGATTGCACAAGCTCTGGATGATGCCAAGGTCGATTCTATCGAAGTTGCCCATGGTGATGGTTTACAGGGAAGTAGTTTCAATTACGGCTTTGGTGCTCATACGGATTTAGAATGGATTGAAGCCGTGGCTAGTGTGGTCAAGCATGCCAAGATTACAACATTACTCTTGCCAGGCATTGCTACTGTACATGATCTTAAGGCTGCCTATGAAGCGGGTGTGCGTGTGGTACGCGTTGCTACGCACTGCACGGAGGCTGACATTTCCAGACAGCACATCGAGTATGCGCGTCACTTAGGTATGGAGGCTGTTGGCTTCTTGATGATGAGTCACATGACTACACCGCAAAACTTGGCGCAGCAAGCCAAGTTAATGGAAAGTTATGGTGCGACAGTATGTTATGTAGTTGATTCTGGTGGTGCACTGAGCATGAATGGTGTACGGGATCGCTTCCGTGCCTTCAAGGACACGCTAAAACCCGAGACACAGACTGGAATACATGCACATCATAATTTGAGTCTAGGGGTAGCCAATAGCATTATTGCTGTAGAAAATGGTTGCGACCGTGTAGATGCAAGCTTAGCTGGCATGGGTGCTGGTGCTGGAAATGCGCCACTAGAAGTGTTTATTGCTGCTGCGGAACGGATGGGTTGGAACCACGGTACCGACCTGTACAAGCTAATGGATGCGGCCGACGACTTGGTGCGCCCATTGCAGGACCGCCCCGTGCGCGTGGACCGTGAGACGTTGGCTTTAGGGTATGCGGGCGTTTACAGCAGCTTCCTGCGCCATAGTGAGATGGCTGCCAGTAAATATGGACTCAAGACGGTGGATATTCTTGTCGAACTCGGACGTAGACGGATGGTTGGTGGTCAGGAAGACATGATCATTGACGTCGCACTCGATCTGCTCAAACAGCAGGAACACGAGCGTATCCATTTCGAGTCGGTATCCAGCGAGGCGAACTGAACGGAGCATCATATCACCGTTGGTACGAATGAGCCTGAAGCCAATGTAGTGAAGCTGCATTGGCTTGTCTATTTCGTTTTTACCGCCCCTGATAAGCACGCCCAGTACTAGTCAAAAGCAGTATTCTCAGGATTATATGGGGGGCGTATGATTTATAACGAACCAGCCAGAAACTTGTGAGTCATTAAAGATGAGCTTTTTGGACAGAAGAAAGCCTCAAAATAGAGAGAAAAATGATAATTATAATATCTGCCTTAAGGAGAAGGGATCTGCAGAGCTGATGCAAGAACAACATGCACGCATCATATTTGATGGCCTCTACGAATTTGTGAGCCTTCTTGATTCTCATGGAAATGTGCTTGAGGTGAACCAAGTCGCATTGGAGGGTGCAGGGATTACTTTGGAAGATATTAGAGGGAAGCCGTTCTGGAAGGCGCATTGGTGGCAAATTTCAAAAAAAACAGTGGCGACCCAAAAACGACTTGTTGAAACTGCATCGTCCGGTGAATTTGTTCGCTGTGATGTTGAGCTTTTTGGCAAGTCAGGTGGGAAAGAGGTAATAGCCGTCGATTTTTCATTATTGCCAATTCGCAATAAAGAAGGGGAAATTGTTTACCTTCTTGCCGAAGGGCGCGATATTACCGATAAAAAGAAAGCCGAAGCCATGCTGGCATTGAAGAACCAGGAGTTAGAGCAGTCAGTTGAGTGTATCCGGAAGCTAGATAAGGCGAAGAGTGATTTTTTTGCCAAGGTGAGCCATGAACTGCGTACGCCATTGTCTTTGATTCTAGGGCCGCTGGAAGCCATTATGGCGGCAGAGGCTGGGCGTGAATCGCCATATTGGAAGCAGTTTGAGGTCATTCAACGTAATGCAATGACCCTGTTGAAACAGGTTAACACGTTACTTGATTTGGAAAAAATAGATGCCCAGCAGATGGGGCTTTCCTATCGGCGAGTCGATCTCAGTCAGCTCACCCGTACTATTAGTTCAAATTTTGAAGGAATAGCCCAGCAAAAATCAATAACGTTCGATACAAAACTGCCCGTGGAGATGATCGCCGAGGTGGACTGTGAGAAATACGAACGTATTCTCCTTAACTTGCTTTCGAATGCTTTTAAATTTACTCCTGATGGGGGGCTTATCCGCTGCTGTCTTAGCTTGAATCGATCTGGGTACGCTTTGATTACTGTGTCCGATAGTGGGGCTGGTATTCCTCCTGCACTGCGTAAAGAGATATTTGAACGTTTTTACCAGCTAAACCAGGACAGTCAACAAGCTACGCAGGGTACAGGCTTAGGGCTTTCCATTGTGAAAGAATTCGTTGAGTTGCACAGTGGAACAATTTCTGTAAGTGATGCCCCGGGCGGTGGGGCGCTTTTTCAGGTAAAACTGCCATTGAATGCACCAGAAGGTGCTTATGTTGCGAGTAACACCCTGCCGCACAGAGATAATCCACAGGTCACGGATTTAGATGAGCACCTTTTGCTGACACCGAATCCGGAAAATGGGGCTGAGGTGCTTCAGTTTCAATCCGACCAGCCTAGGGTGCTAATTGTTGAAGATAATTCCGATATGCGTGGTTTTATAAAGGACTGCCTTAGCAGCGATTATCAAGTGTATGTTGCAGCCGATGGCATAAAGGCACTGGAGTTGATGTCTAGTATGCCGCCAGACTTGTTGATTACAGACCTAATGATGCCTGTTATGAGCGGCGACATGCTGGTTCATGAAGTGCGTAAAAAAAATGAACTTTCACATATCCCGATCATGGTGTTGTCGGCCAAGTCAGATCCTGAATTGCGCGTGAAATTGCTCTCTGAGTCGGTGCAGGACTTTCTTCTTAAGCCATTCTCCGCTCACGAGCTACGAGCGCGTGTAAGCAACTTGGTATCTATGAAAGTGGCTGGCGATGCACTGCGTGGAGCACTGTCCGATCAGAGCAATGATATCGCGGTACTTACCCACCGCCTGATTAGAAGTCGCCAGCGCCTTCAGCAGACTAATATTGCATTATCTGCCTCGGAAGCGCGTTGGAAAGCAGTTTATGAAAACTCTGCAGCTGGCATTGTACTGACCGATCCGGAAAACCGAATACTCAACGCCAATCCTGCATTCCAACGTATTACAGGATATGGAGAAAAGGATCTGTTGGAGCTTTCTATGGAGCAATTGACGCCACCTGGGGAAAGTGCACAGATGAAACAGCGTATTGCTAATTTGCTTCAGGGGGGAGGAGAGGAATACAATGTGGAACGCTCTTATCTATGCAAAAATGGTTCTACGATATGGGTTAATTCCCGTGTTTCGCTGATGCCTCCACGTTCCGGTGAGCCTCAAGTTATTCTGCAGATCATCGATGATATTACTGAAAGGAAGCAAGCACAGGAAGCTCTCAATCAATTGCAGCAACAACTTGTCCACGTTTCCCGATCGGCTACGATGGGGGAGTTTTCAGCCTATATTGCACACGAGATAAACCAAGCACTCTCGGCGATCATGACTAATGCTAATGCTGGTACACGCTGGTTAGGTAAAGAGTCATATAACATCTCAGAGGCTAAAGAGGCATTCGCTCGCATTACCAGAGATTCCGACCGTGCAGCGGAAATTATCCGTATGATACGATCCTTTCTAAAGCGACAAGAGGCAGCGATCAAACGGATTGATCTAAAAGCAATGGTAGCAGATACAAATCTGATACTTAAGGCACCTAGTCAGAGTAATAGTGTAAATTTAAATGTATTGGCCGATGAAGTACTTCCTGAAATATGGGGAGATGCTGTACAGATTCAACAGTTAGTATTAAATCTGGCTATGAACGCTATAGAAGCGATCAACCAAGGAGACTGTGAAATTAGGCAGCTAACGCTATCATTCTCTGGTAACGATACAGGTGATGCACTTATTATCTCTGTGAAGGACTCAGGTCCAGGTATTTCAGCTGGTAAGGTGTCGCAGTTATTTGATGCATTTTACACAACCAAAACAGAAGGATTTGGAATGGGGTTAGCAATTTGTCTTACAATCACTGAAGTACATAATGGAAAAATATGGGTGGAGTGCCCATCTGAGGGAGGTGCTTGTTTTATGGTAAGCATCCCTGCTAGAAAGGNNCTTATATTCTCGATGATGATAATGCAGTACTGGAAGCCCTCAGCAGCTTGGTACGCTCGGTTGGCATGAGTGTTGAGTGTTTTTCATCTGCTAGCGCATTTTTTAACGATGTCAATTGGTCTACCTGTGGCTGTTTGATTCTGGATGTTCGTATGCCCGAAATGAGCGGATTAGATGTGCAACGACAACTGGCAGAGCTTGGCGAGCAAATCCCCATTATTTTTATCAGCGGCCACGGTGATATTCCGATGGCAGTCAAAGCAATTAAGGCGGGTGCGGTAGACTTCTTCACTAAACCTTTTCGAGAAGAGGAACTGCTCGGCGCTATTCGTGCCGCTTTGAAGTTGAAGCTCCAGCAGAGATCAAACGTCCCTCGAATCAGCGAGCTTAAAGAAAATTATGAAAGCCTCAGCAAACGCGAGCAACAGGTGCTTAAATTTGTCTTGCGAGGATATCTAAACAAGCAGACGGCTTTGGAGCTTGATATATCGGAAGCAACAGTGAAAGTACACCGTCACAATATCATGAGGAAAATGAAAGTCTCTTCAGTCCAGGATTTGGTTCGAGTAACTGAGCGGTTCAAGAATAACTTGGAATAGTCGTAATTCTTCATAGCGGGGTCCTACGCTGGAACCCCAGATTTTTCTGTTACCTCAGTTCCAGTCTGGCAACCAGTGCATTCAGGTCAATAATTTATAGTTGCTCTGCTAGGTTTAATGCCTGTTCAGCAAAATTTGCTGTTAGGCTGTCATCGATATTTTAGTCAGAACCACAATATATTTAGTATGAACTTCTGCTTCTAGTAATTCCTACAATTAAGTTAGGGTAGAATAAGAAGAAATTTGTCACTTTTAAAATTGTAGCTAAAAAGGCTGTAGAACGTAAAATTTAAGGTAGGGTGGAGTACTTTGATTTTTGGTCACTAATTTATTGTGATAATCAACAATAATAACCAACATACACATGCTTAATCTAAAGGTATTTTACTGACTGGTATAATTTTATGATGAGAGGGGTGTTGCCTGGGGCTACGGTTTCTGTTTTGCCTTTTGACGTAATACGTACAAATATAAGCTTTCTACTTTTTCACGTGCCCATGGTGTGGTACGCAAGAATCGCAATGATGATTTAACACTTGGGTCTATGCAAAAACATCTAATTTCAATTTTACGACTTAAACCTTCAAAGCCACCGTAGTAATCCAATAATTCATCCAAAATGTCAGCAAGTTTTTTGCCGTGTAAAGGGTCATTAGAGGTGTTCATAATAGATCAATAGTATTTTGGGTGGCCATTATTATAACCTGGGCTAGTTGGAAAACTAGAGAGTTGGAATGTAGGTAATGATGGACTGAATAGCCACCAAAATTCTGGAGCACGCCTAGCCATCGGGTGATGTATCATATATATGACTTTGTAATCCCATTTGCTGTGTAGGAAATTTTTTCTTAATGGGTCACCTTTTTATGGAAGTAGGTAAGAGAAAAGCTCTAAACCTTTACGGATCGCTTCAGCACTGTACTTAAAGGCAATTAATGGTTGACCTGTGATTACTGTTGAGGCGACCAGTGTACCCTAAAGCCAATATTCACCCCATCCATTGTAGTAAACATTAAGTTTTTTGAGCATGGGTTTATTTTCTTTTGATACGTTGGCGAGCCGTATTGCTCTCATAGCGAAGAATGTCATCTACACTGTTTAAATGAGGTTTGAAGAGTTCCTCTAATTCTTTTAATCGGCCTAGTACCATGGCAACGCGTACTAAATTTTCAAATGAAACATTTCGACCTGCTTCCAGATTGGATACTGTATTCACACCAATACCAGCACGTGCAGCAACATCTGCCTGAGTCATTTCCAGATAAAGCCGTTCTTTACGAAGCCTCTCACATAATAATGCAACAACTTCTTCAGGTTTTCTGAATCTTAAATCCATAATATTGGGTCTTATGTTTAGATATAGCTATTAAGCCACAAAATAATGGAGTTATAAAATGTGTCGGTTGATCGATGAAAAGGTGCTTTATTGGCCTGATTAGATCCTATTAGATTAAAAAAATCTAATTAGATATTTACAATCTAATGGAGTCTAATACAATCTATGGTAATAAATAAATCATTGCCGAGTAATTAAAATGATGACCATCTCCAATGACCCTTGGCACTTTCCACGTACCGAATTGGCGAAACAAATTTTAGGCATGTTTGAGACTGGACTAGCTAGTTCTCTGACTTTTTTTGCCCCACGCCGGATGGGAAAAACTGAATTTTTACGAAAAGATATTACGCCCCTAGCAGAACAGCTTGGATGGCGCGTTTTTTATTTCAGTTTTTTAGATGCAGGCCTGCATAGTGAAGGGCAGTTTGTAAAAGCTCTTGATGAGTTTTCAAAACAAAATGGCTTAATGGGGAAAGCCACAGATTGGATTAAAAATAAAAATATTGGTTCTTTAAGTACAGAGGTGGCAGGGGTAAAAGCTGAAGTGACACTTCTACAAGGACAAGTGAATTCCAGTATTTTGTCTAGCATTACTAAACTGGCTCAGCAGGGGAAACCTATTTTACTGTTACTTGATGAGATTCAGGCTTTAGCTAGTTCAAAATATAAAACCACGATTGCCAGTTTACGTACCGCTTTAGATATGCATAAAGAAACAATAAAGGTGATTTTTACTGGTTCAAGTCGAGAAGGCCTGAGACAAATGTTTTCTGTGAGTAGTGCTCCATTTTTTCATTATGGACAGAATTTACCTTTTCCAAATCTAACAAAAGCATTTACAGATCATCTGGCAGATGTATTTAATCAGACAACAGGACGTAGTTTGAATAAAGAAATTTTATGGCACGCTTTTTTAGATATGAAGCAAAGTCCTCAACTAGCAAGATCATTAGTGGAGCGTTTAGCCTTAAACCCAATGCTGGCTATAGATTTTGCCAAGGAACAGCTTATAGCCGATACAATGGGGCATCGTGACTTTTCGGGATTATGGGAAGAGTTTAAGTTATTAGAACAGCTAATTTTAAAAGCCATAGCGGAATCGCAAGTTGAACTTTATAGTAGTCAATTTAGACAACATCTGGCTGATTCCATTGGTGTAGATAACATTGCGGTATCAAGTATTCAATCGGCCCTACGTCCTTTATCAAAAAAACAAAGAATTTTTAAACCAGAAAATGGTACTTATGAAATCGAGGATGCTCTTTTTAAAGAATGGATTATGGATGAAGCATAATTTTGAAAACTCACTTGGATAAAAATAATACTTTACTACTATAATAAGTATATAATAGGCAAAACTGCCTGTACTTTACTATTTAAATAGAATTATGAATGATTTTTGATCTTTCCAAATATTTCTGAATAATCAATCGATCGATTGTGCCACTATTGAAGTAATAGGTGAAAAAGCTAAAGGTTGGAAAGCTAGCTGCGGAACATATTATTCAATGGATTACGCAATTGAACATAACCAAGATGAAATCTATCGGGATAGATGATGAAATTCTAGAAAATTGTGCATATCGCATTGAAGGTATTTGCGCACAATTAAAGGAGATTTGTTATGGATAAACGTTTTATTCCACTCTCTCAAATAGAGCAAATTAAAAAAAGACAATATGTCTTAGAACAGATTCAACTGAATCCCGATTGGCCGATACATGTCATTGCAAAATTCATTAGAATAGAGCTGCATCTGACATTACATGAAATGTCCAAGATCACTAAAATTTCGCTTCAAACTTTACAGAAACTAGAGCGATCAGATGCAAATCCAACTCTAGAAACAATGCTAAAATTTTTAACCCCATTTGGTTTAAAATTAACGGTCGTGAAGAAATGATCACTTCTATCAGGATATTTTCGACCTCAATGATCTGTTTAACTTCTCGGATTTGATTGTCTTTACTCACAATATTCCTATTGAGTGAGTCGAATCTGTGCTCGGGTTGAGCAGTTCGGCTACTGTTCTGAAATGACAGCTTTGTCCGTTATAATTGTATAAACATTTTTAGTGTCTGGTAATTATGTCCTCATTGATCAATTTTCTATCTCGCTTTAGTACTGCATCTCTTCAGCGCAGCCAGAGCTATGCTAAACACATTGATAGGAAAACGATTGAGTTCTTTGAGGAAAAAGACGGGGTTACGATGTATGCCCAAATTGAAGGAACAGATTATTACGATACCGCAATTACCTATAATCCCCAAAAAGACCGTTTAATCGATGACGACTGCACTTGTCCGGTTGGATATAACTGTAAACATGCTGCTGCTTTAGCGCGGTTATTCTTTCAGGAATATCGCCAGGAATTTCAGCAGCGTTATGCTGACTCTCAATCCCCGCAGGGAATCACAAAACGCCAACGGGGGGATGATCAGGCGCAGCGCTGGTTGCATGATTTTAAACGGTATTTACAACAGACTGAACCAGAGCAATCTGTCAAAACAAACAATTATTTAATTTACCTGCTAGATCAGTCTGTCAGCTTAAAGAAATTGACAGTTGATGTTCAGAAGGCCAGACGCAATAAAAACGGCTCAATTGCGGGGGAAAGTTATTATACCCAATATGAAAATATCACCAGAAAGCATCTGACTTTACCTGAACAAAAACGACAATTATTTAACCAGATTTATTATTATGCCAAAATAAACAGTGACGAACGCTTTTATCAAAGCAATCTTGATATCTCCAGAATTTTATTGGAGCATTTCAAATCTTTTATTCAAAGTGGCGATGTGTACTGGCAAAAAAAGAGCCATACTGCACTTCAATGGTCAGAACAAGGCTATCACATCGAACTGATCTGGCAACAAGGTGTAAACAAACAGACAGAGCATTTAAACATTGAATTGGTCAATGGTGATATTCGACTCGATTTGAAATCAAATCCACATATTCAGATTCTCGCGAGCCATCCACCATGTTATGTGAATATTCAACAGAACACGGTGGGCCAGTTATATGGTGAATATACGGCAAATCTTCTGTACCATTTTTTACAGATGCCTGATCTTCCATCTATGCTCTTGCCAGAGTTTGAGAAACTGACTCATCAATATTCAGACGTGAAAAATCTGCCTCGGCCCGAGTCTATTCAGCATATTGATGTCCTTGAGGGAAGTCCCCAGCCAATTTTACGCTTCGGTGTTTTAGATAAATTTGATTGGAAATGGGAAGAGTCTGTTTGTGCTGAAATTGAATTTTCCTATGCTGGTGGGCGAATAAAAGCAGGTACATCAGGTGACAGTTTTATTGGTGAGCAGCATGGCAAAATGGTGCGACAGCTTCGGGACTTAGTTCAGGAACAACAGTCAATCCAGCGTTTACAGCTATTGGTCGAATCACTGAAGTGGGTGAAAGATCTTAGTTATGACCAGCAATTAAAACTGGATAAACAACGTCTCGATTCTATGGTTTTTGCTTTCTATGGAGACTGGATCAAACAGCTGATGCCCATCAATCAAATTGAGTTGATGGGCTGGCAGATAGAGCATCTGGAAAACAGCCCCTTTAACCTGCAATATGTTGAAAATTTAAATATTTCTATCACTGAATCTGAAGGCCAGCAGGACTGGTTCAATATCGGGGCGACGGTTCAAGACAGTGCAGGCAATTCTTATAATTTACTTGATGCGCTCGTAGCTTTGGTGCGAGTAAATCCTGATTTACTTGATCCGCGGACTTTTATTCATCTGCATGACAGTCAAATTTTCACCCTGAAAACTGCAGTGGATCAACCTGATTTGGCGCTATCCGCTAGGGATATTAAGCCGGTATTATTGCATCTGCAGAGCATTTTACAGCAAGAAGAGCGCAGTATTGATCGCTATGATGCGAGTCAATTATTAGAATTGCAGCATAATCTTGGGATGACATGGCAGGTCAGTGATCGCCTGCAGAAATTTGTACATAAATTCAAACAAGGCTATCAGCAACAACTGCCGACACCACAAGGTTTTCAGGGGGAATTGCGCCCATATCAGCAGCAGGGCTTAGGCTGGTTACAGTTTTTAAGGGAAACCCAGCATGGCGGGATTCTGGCAGATGATATGGGCTTGGGCAAAACAGCACAAACTTTAGCGCATTTACTCATGGAAAAGCAGGCTGGTCATTTGCAGGACAGCCCCGCCTTAATTGTTGCACCCACATCGCTGATGCATAACTGGTTCAAAGAAGCGGAAAAATTTACCCCTGAGCTCAAGGTACTGCTGCTACAGGGCCCCGACCGCCATCAGTATTTTGAGCAGATTTCACAATATGACATTGTGTTAACCACCTATCCGCTCTTGGCGAGAGATGAAGAGCAACTGAAGCAATATGAATATCATCAACTCATTTTGGATGAAGCGCAGAATATCAAAAATCCGCGTGCCAAAGCTGCACAGGTGGTACGGCAATTAAAAGCACGACATCGCCTATGTCTAACCGGTACACCTATGGAAAATCATTTGGGTGAGCTGTGGGCACTATTTTATTTTCTGATGCCAGGATTTTTATATTCACAAGAAATCTTTAATAAAAAATACCGCTATCCGATTGAAAAACGCGGTGATCAGCAGTTAAGGCAAAAGTTGGTAAACCGCATTAAACCCTTTATTTTACGTCGCTTGAAAACTGACGTTGCCAAGGAATTGCCAGAAAAAACCACGATTGAAGTCAATATTGATATGAATGAACAGCAATCCAAGCTATACGAGGCTGTTCGTGCCACGATGCAAGCCAGCATTCAGAAAATTGTGGCAGAAAAAGGCTTTAAACGTAGTCAAATCCAAATTTTAGATGCCTTACTGAAGCTACGTCAGGTGTGCTGCCATCCTAGCTTACTGAAACTGGATTCAGTTAAAACCGGGCAGGCTCACTCAGCCAAACTTGAACAGTTGATCGATATGGTCGTTCCAATGGTAGAAGAGGGGCGAAAAATTCTTATCTTCTCTCAGTTTACCTCAATGCTGGAATTGATTGAGCAGCAACTCCATCACGCAGAAATTGGCTATGTCAAACTGACTGGGCAGACCAAAAAGCGAGATGAAGTCATTACCGCATTTCAGTCTGGACAAGTGCCGGTGTTTTTAATCAGTCTGAAAGCAGGAGGGGTCGGTCTGAATTTAACCGCCGCAGATACAGTCATTCACTATGATCCATGGTGGAACCCTGCTGCTGAGGATCAAGCTTCAGATCGTGCATGGCGAATTGGACAGGACAAGCCGGTATTTGTGTACAAGCTGATTACCAATCAAAGCATAGAAGAAAAAATTCTTGCCTTACAGCAAAATAAAGCAGAACTGGCACAGTCTATTCTAAGTACCGATCATGAGGGCGAAGCAAAACTGACGGAAAATGATGTGATGAACTTGTTTGAGAAATTTTAGTTTGGTTACTGGTTGCCCTAATCATCTGTAAGTATCTGAAAGTCTGGATGCAATTTTTTCCAATGTACTCTTAATTTTTCTTTATGAGCGGAAATCATAGGTAAGTCTAGTAATAGCGCTGGCCATAATGATCGAGCATTATCCATAATATCGTGAAGTTGCTTCTCGATGATACGCCATGGAACGCCGACTTTTTCTGCCCATTGCTTAAAATGCTTCATCTCAGCTAGATACCAATCTTTATTTTTGGCAAGATTTAATGCGAAATGATGCTCATTTTCAATATATACACTAGTCATTAATATATCGTATGCGGGTGATAATCTTGGTGCACTTTTATCGTAATAAATCATACTCCAGTTCTTTAAGTGTGCATCTCCATTGGCGAGTAAAATATTTATGAGTAAACGGCTGGCAAATTGCTGAATATCAATAATTTTGTTATCTGAAAATTGATAAATGATCTTTCCTATCTGCTCATAATTTGTGGTGCTGTATTTCTGATGTGGATATGCGCCGAAGATCTGAGCAAAATCTTCGATGTGAATAAGCTCTGTAGTATCAGCAGTACTCTGTCTATCAAATCTTTTGATTGCGAAAGCATATTGCTCTTGGGGTAAATTTAATGGTGGAAGGTCTTGTAAAAGGGCCATATCCACCAAGCGAATCTCAGGGACATCTATTCCGACCGTTTTGGCAAGGGTCATCATAGAATATTCATTTAGCGGAACAAAAGCATGTCTGGAAGAAGGAGTTTTGATAATCCAGTCCCCGAGTAGAGTCGTTTCCGTTGCCTGTGCTAGTGTAAAACGCCCATCTTTGGCTTTCATGGAAAACTTCATTTGGACGCCGGCCAAGGAAAACTTATTATCTGTTCGAATCTCTTGCTTTAAAATTTGATCTGGATTCGAGATCTGCAGTTTGAATTTTATTTCATCTGGAATTTCTTCTGGATCTAATGGAGTCGCAATGAGTGCTCCAGGTAAATCATGACCTAAAGCTGCCAATAACTGAAATTCATTGTCTATATGTACTTTGAGGCTTTGTGCAATCAGTTCACGTAATGCACCTTCTGGTAGCAAGTTTGATAGCAAGGGGTGTAAGCGCTGATGTGTAACATAGGTCTTTTCTAAAATTTTATCCGCTTGAGGATACAAGGGGGAAGTCAGCAGGCTCAAGGTCGGACGTTGCTGATCAAAGCGGAAAGAATCTGTAAAAACCAGAATATTTTTTCCGCTCTGAAATCCTGCCAAGTATCCAACGATACCGTGATGTAATGTTAATTTCAGGACGGCAACAGTATTCATGGTTCCTCTCCTCCGAGAAGACCCTTCCATGGGTTAGTCATTAAGTCATCCTGATCTTCAATAGTGACTTTAATTTCATCATTCAATAATTGTCTGATCAAATGAACCTTATCATCAGGGATGAGCATCAGTTGAGCATTTAATCCTGCCGCTATAATTTCTAAGGTCTCTAATCGAGGGTTGCCCTGACTTTCCAGTTTTTGGTACTGCTGTCTTGAAATGCCTGTACGGGATTGCATATCAACTTGCTTTAAGCCCAATTGGGTTCGTCTTTTTTTGATTTGCTGAAGTAAAGACTTATTCATTGTAGATACATTTATTGCTTTTAGGTCCTGTAAGAAACATATTAGTTTCTTTTTTTTTGAAAAGCAATTTATGACTTTATCATTTCGATCTGTAAAAGCCCTAGCTACGTAGTGATCTGAAATCACTCTGAAAATACAGTTAAAATACGCGGTTCAATTTACCTTAATCTCCTTACGTAATTGGCAGCCAGATCTGAACTGTTGGCAACTCTCTGGCAAAATTTCCTGGCAGCCCTGCATTTAACTGCCTAGCGCAATCTGATAATAAATAATAACAAACCCGCCGTGCAGTTAGCATACAGTAAGTAAAGGAATGGTTGACTGTGATCATAAAAATAGCATATCAAGCCGGAGGGAAACTAGATGGCTAAGTATAGTAATATCAATAGTTTTAATACTTTAGAAACATTAACCGTCGGTTCAGAACACTATCAGATTTTCAACCTGTCTAAATTGCAAGTGCAGTTAGGTGACCTGTCCCGACTACCAAAATCTTTAAAAGTCTTGCTGGAAAATTTACTACGTTTTGAAGATCAGCTCACGGTGAAAACCGAGCATATTCATGCATTGGCAGGGTGGCTAAACAACCGAACCTCAGAACAGGAAATCCAGTATCGTCCGGCACGGGTGCTGATGCAGGATTTTACCGGTGTTCCCGCAGTGGTTGATCTTGCCGCGATGCGTGCCGCAGTGGCCAAAGCCGGGGGTGACCCGGAAAAAATTAATCCGCTGTCACCGGTGGATTTAGTCATCGATCACTCAGTTATGGTCGATTACTTTGCCAGCCCGCAAGCTTTTGAGCAGAATGTCGCAATTGAGATGCAACGCAATGGCGAGCGCTACCAGTTTCTACGTTGGGGGCAGGCTGCGCTCAATCAGTTTCGCGTGGTGCCGCCAGGAACCGGGATTTGCCATCAGGTCAATCTGGAATATCTAGCACAAGTGGTCTGGAGTAATGAGGTCGATGGTCAGCGCTTTGCCTTTCCTGATACATTAGTTGGTACTGACTCACATACCACCATGATCAATGGCTTAGGCGTGTTAGGCTGGGGGGTAGGCGGTATCGAGGCGGAAGCGGCCATGCTGGGCCAACCGATCTCCATGCTGATTCCGGAAGTTATCGGCTTTAAGCTCACCGGTAAACTCAAAGAAGGGATTACAGCAACTGATCTGGTGCTGACCATTACCCAGATGCTGCGCCAAAAAGGCGTAGTTGGAAAATTTGTCGAATTTTATGGTGATGGCCTGGCCGATTTACCCTTGGCGGATCGTGCCACGATTGCCAATATGGCACCCGAATATGGCGCTACCTGTGGCTTTTTCCCGGTTGATGAGGTGACGCTTTCCTATTTACGTTTAACTGGACGTCAGCCGGAAAGAATTGCCTTGGTAGAGGCCTATAGCAAGTTGCAAGGATTATGGCGCAATCCGGGGGATGAACCAATCTTTACCGACACTCTGGCTTTAGATATGTCGACGGTTGAAGCCAGCCTGGCGGGTCCGAAACGCCCACAGGATCGTGTACTCTTGTCACAAGTGCCGAAAACCTTTGATGCTTTCATGGATCTGACCTTGAAACCGGTCAAAGAAGAAAAAGAGCGTCTGGAAAATGAAGGAGGGGGAGGTACGGCTGTTGAAGCAAAACAGGCCAACCTGCCACATGAAAATGTTTTTTGTATGATTGAGGGTAAAAAATATCCGTTGCAGCATGGTGATGTGGTGATTTCAGCGATTACCTCCTGTACCAATACTTCGAATCCCAGTGTCATGTTGGCAGCAGGGCTATTGGCCAAAAAGGCAATCGAAAAAGGTTTGCAGCGGAAACCCTGGGTGAAAAGTTCACTGGCTCCAGGTTCCAAAGTAGTTACCGATTATCTCAATGCAGCAGGGTTGACGCCTTATTTGAATCAACTGGGTTATAACCTGGTAGGTTATGGTTGTACCACTTGTATTGGTAATTCGGGACCTTTACCTGAAGCGATTGAAGAAGCTGTGCAATGTTTCGATTTGAATGTAGCCTCAGTGCTTTCTGGAAACCGTAACTTTGAAGGACGAGTGCATCCTTTGGTGAAAACCAACTGGCTCGCCTCGCCACCCTTGGTAGTTGCCTATGGTTTGGTCGGGAATATTCGAACTGATCTCACTGCTGAGCCGATAGGTGAAGGCTTTGATGGGCAAGCGGTTTATTTAAAAGATATCTGGCCGACACAGGTGGAAATCGATGCCGCACTGCAGAACGTGAATACCGAGATGTTTCATAAAGAATATGCGGAAGTGTTTGAAGGCGATGCCAAGTGGAAAGCGATCCAGATTCCACAAAGTCAAACCTATGCTTGGGATGAGCAATCCACCTATATCCGACATCCACCCTTTTTTGCAGAAATTGATCAGCCGGTGCGACCAATTCAGCAGATCAAACAGGCACGGATTTTGGCTGTATTGGGAGATTCAGTCACGACGGACCATATTTCCCCTGCAGGCAACATCAAAAAAGATAGTCCTGCCGGACGATATTTGCAGCAACAGGGGGTTGATGCAAAAGACTTTAACTCTTATGGATCCCGCCGTGGCAACCATGAGGTGATGATGCGAGGCACCTTTGCCAATATCCGCATCAAAAACGAAATGCTGGGTGGGGAGGAAGGTGGCAATACTCTGCATATTCCAAGTGCAGAAAAACTCTCGATTTATGATGCGGCAATGCGCTATCAGGCAGAACAAACCCCGCTAGTGATTATTGCCGGGAAAGAATATGGCACTGGTTCTTCACGTGACTGGGCGGCCAAAGGCACCAACCTGTTGGGGGTGAAAGCAGTGATTGCTGAAAGTTTTGAGCGGATTCACCGTTCCAATCTGGTCGGCATGGGGGTGTTACCTTTACAGTTTGTGGAGGGTCAGAACCGGCAGATCTTGAATCTAACCGGACATGAAACACTGTCAATTTTAGGCTTGTCGGATGATATTTATCCACATCAAATGCTGGAAGTAGATGTGCAACATACCGATGGTACGTGTAACCATTTTCAAGTGTTGTGTCGCATTGATACCTTGAATGAGGTGGAATACTTTAAGGCTGGTGGGATCTTGCACTATGTCCTGCGTAATTTGCTCACTTCCTAAATTAAATGATGAAAGCCCGATACCTACCACAATGCCGGTCAGTTAAGGAATGAGCCCAGAAGCATTTGAGGCAGCTTCAAAATGAGGCTGTCTCGTGTCTAGGATACTGGGAGCAGTCCAGAATCGGTGATTTAATCAGTTTCAATAAGTTCCTCTTGGTGAAATACAGTTATAGGCTTACGTACGGTATCAGGTGACATGTAATCTAATCCATTAAGCTGAATAGATAGTGGGCGACCAATACATGCTAGATGTAAGCAAAATTTAAATGCAGCAAGAGCATGACCATCTTTTACTGAGTAGAGTTGTAGACGAGGAAATTCCTCTTGAGTTGATGGATGTTTATCTGTTGATGCTTTTGCTAATTTGAAAAGTTGAGGCTGTTGTTTAGCATCTAACTTTGTTTGCAAATCTTGTCCAAATAAGTGCCAAAATTTGGCAGGAAATAAAGCCTTAACCTGGGAGTAAAAATGTTCGAGTTGATCGATATCCTTCCAGCGATAATGGATACCTGTGTGTGATGCGGTCACTCGATTCAAAAATACATTTAGGACGCATGCAATTTGTGTTGGTTTTTTACGAGCTATTTTCTGTAAATGTTTAAAAAAATAAGTCACCGCATGAAGCTCTTCAGCGGTATCAAGCATCGCTGGCTTTAACTGGGTTGAGCTCTCAATACTAAATAAACGCGGATTCCCTTTTTTTGATTTAATATTTGCTAAATTTAGGGCATTTTCATACCAATAATTGACGAGTTCTTCTGGTAAGCACATACGTTGAGCTGCACTTTTAGGATCGTGAGTAGTCTCCAATATATTGAGCGTTTCATAGAAGCGTTGAAGTGAAATTTTAGAATCTTCTGTTCCAACAAAGAAAGCAAAAAAATCATGGGATTGATCTATTTGTAACGACAGTTCATCTAAAATGTCAGTAGCATTACTTTGAAGCCATTTTGTTTGATCGTTCAATAATATAGTTGCTAGAACTGCCTGGTTTTTTTCAAAATTAAAGTCTTTTTCATCATTTGTTATTTTCAAATTTTTAAACGTTGCATTGTGGCCCATAATTTTTTTAGCCAATTCATTAGGCATATCTGGATGATATTTTAGTAGTTTTTGACCAGCTATGAGATAACTTAAATGAATATAGCTTTTGAAAGTTTCAACTGGCTCTATATGTCCTAAGAGATGTGCAATAACAAACCAATGGTTTTGTCCATGTTGATTTTGAAGTAGCTCAGCTCGAATTTTTTGATATTCGTTTTCGCTATAGTCAGTTAGCTTTTGCACAAGTGGTGCATATTCACAGTTCAGTAAAAGCGATAAATGATTCGCTGCAGTGTGACGAAAAGAGTGAAAGGAGTAATGATGCCCTTTAAAGACCTGATTCAATATCAGTTTTAGGGGTACGGTGACAGTGTGTTTATTCAGTTTTTTATTTTCATTCAAGTTGCTGAATAAATATAAACTTTTCTTATTCTCTAAACGTTTTTCAACAACAAAATCGCTAAAGAATTGGTACTCATCATCTTTTAGCAAAGCGTATGCAGGCACAATCCGTTCCGCACTATCCGTTTTGAGCAGATGTTGATTTCCTTGTTTTTTTGAACCATAAGGTTGAACCCAGATAGAAAATTGATTTAAACCCTCGATATCTTTTACACGTAACCCGAGTATTTCGTTAATACGCATACCAGTACGGTAGGCCAAAATATAAATGATTTTTAATAATTTATAATAATGGTCGGAGATGGAGTGTTCATGTAAGAGCTGATTTAACTTCTTTAATATTACTTGGAAGGCTGTGTGACCAATGATGCGTGCACGAGGTCGACTTTGCGATGAGATAAATTCAAGTTCGAAATCTTCTGCTTGAAAAACAATTTGTTGGAAGGTGTGAAAACGTTTCAACATGCGGATCGTTTGGTCTTTAGACTTCTTAAATTCGGGTTGATTGGATTCGTCAGCAAGGCGTGTATTGCTGATGATTTGTTGATAAATTTTGGTCAGCAGATCGTTAACATCTTCATCGGCATCGAAGTATTGTAAGGCATGAGTTAAAAACGGTTCTGCGATCCGGGTGTAGTATGTATAGATTGAACTATCTGCGAGTTTTTGATTGTCTTGAAATGCCTTCGTGTACTGAGTTGTATCAAAATCAAAGGTGGCTGATAATTCTTTTATTTGCTCTGAACTTGGTTGATAGAGACTGATGAGCCATAAGATAATGCGCTTAGAAAACTCATTAAACTGCTCTTGGTGACGCAGGCAAAAATCAATAATGAGTTTAGCAATGGGTTGGTCCGTTGATGATGTGCGAATAATTTTCAGCAAGTTTTTATGAATAAATATCACATTTTCTACTGCTTCAGACGTATTGAGATCTGGTAGGACTTTGGCTGTAGAAGAGACATTTCGTTCGATTTCATCACTTAATTGAGTTTTAAATTTTGGGAATGCAAAGTTTTCAAACTCATGTTCTGATAAACCACACGTGAGAGTGTTTTCTAACAAACATTGTGAGAGGGCAGGATCAATATCTGCATTCTGTAGTTGTAGCCAATTAAAATTGGCGTAGTCACGTAAAAACTTAAAAGTCTCGTTGGTGTATGGATGTTTTATTTTTTGAAAAATGAGGTGCAGATACGCATTCACATCTAGACTGATGTCACGAATTTGTCTTGTATTAAAATGAATGAGCCAAAGTCTTGTCAGCTGATCTGGGATAAAATTACGTGATTTTCGAATTGTTTTTTCATCAACAAATAGATCGCCATAGCTTGGAGAAAGTGGCTCTAAAAAGATGATATTAAAATCGCAAATTTTTTGGATTTTTGCAGGGTTTTTTAAATGTTCGAGCAAAGCATTTAATGAGGATGTTTGATTTAATCCACCGTATAACATTGAGCAAAGCAGAATATTCCCAATAATTTCATTATTAGAAAAAGCGGAACTATCTTGAGCAAGAATCCAATAATCCCAAAGTTTTTCTATAATGATGTCAATTTCATGACCGGCCTGGATCCAATCCAAAGTGAAAATTGGTTCATCGCGTTTCATCTCAAAGGTGAGATACGGTAATGGGAAGTCTAGGTTATTGCTCTTATTGAGGTCTTTGATATATGTTCGGAAGAATTCATGTGCATATTTTTTCCAAGCCAAATTTGGTGCTTTACGTTTAATAAACTCATAAATCGCAGGATAAGCTTGAATTAAGTCCTCAGTTGAGAATTTTTGTTCATCAAAGTATTGTCGGAGCTCTTGTTCTGCATCAGCTCGTAGAGTCTTTTCTAATTCATTACGTTGAAGTTGACGTCTATCTTCAGCATAGCGTTTTTTTTGGATTTTTTTATTGAATGATGACATTTACTTCAATCCCGCTAATTTTAAATTGATCTTTCATTTGCTCTAAAACATCTGCAATTTTAGAAAATTGAGATAGGGATAAACTGGAAAAAGGATGTGCTGCTTCTTGTTGCATGAGCTCATGTCCAAAGAGAGCTAAAATCTCAGGTTCGGTAATTTTATGAGTTAAAAAAGCACGAGCTGTGTGGCGATGCCAGTTAGCATGATCAAGACCTAATTCGGGATGAAAGTTTTTTACTAAAGATGGGCTTAGCGGTATCCAATCATTGTTTTGGATGATCCCCAAGAGGGGGAGCTTACTCGTTTTGATTCGTTGTATGACATCGCTTAAAGCTGGTTGACTCATCATGATTTGAGTTGAAAAATATTCTAAAAAATTAAGGAATTTTTTTATCTCTTCAACTAGAAATGGACAAAGCGGAATGAGGCGTCCGAATCCATTGCGGCCGCCTACTTCTTTGTCTGAAACCATCAAAATTTGGCGTTTTAAATTAAAGTTTTTAAGAAATCCAGGGAATTCAGCAACGGGGCGTGCTGCTGTAAAAAGAAGGAGGATATGCCATAGCCAGATATTATAATGATTAAAGATTGAAATTAGATCATCTTCGGCTTGTGAAAAAATATTAAATTTCAATACAGCAAAAATCTCTGTAATGACCTGTGGTTTTGGAGCTTTACGACTACCAAAATGAGTTATTGAATCAGGGAGCGAACGTACACAGCTTTCATATGTGCTTGCTACATCTGTACAAAGTGATTTTAGAATATCAATATATTGTGCATGTAATCGTAGGATATTCTGATGACAATAAGAAACAGATGATGACTGATTGGCATCAATCCCTGTGATTAAATCTGCGAGTTGTTTATTCCCTGTTTTTGCAAGAACCGTATGATGCAGTAGAGAACTCACCTTTACGACAGACAGTTTTGGAATCAATAATTCTTGTCTTAATTTGCGTAAATATTGTTGTATATCATCGAAACTAACCGAATCCATTTTGCGGAGATCCTCAATGAATAGATTAGGGATTGGAATGTCTAAATAGATCGTCTGATTGAGCAAGCTGTCTGAATACTCAAAATNNAAATACATTAAATTTACTGCTTAAGAAGAATTGATCATTTTTATTGATCATTTTTTGGCGGTTATTTAAGTTTTTAGCTCGCTTGCTTTGTATATATAGCCACTCATTCACACTATTACCGGTCAAAAATGCGAGCATTAGGATCAAAGCACTTTTATTTTGATGTTCAGAGTAGTCCACATGAAGTCTTTTCAGTAGATGGTTCACGCTAGATGGATTCGGAAAAAAACTACTCGACGTGAGTAAATGTTCTTTGCGTTGAATATGTTTTGCAACAAGCGGTAGAACATAGCTTTGACTCGTTTCTGAATGTGCTGCGAGTGGTGTAATGTTAATTGGATCAACAATTATCTGTCGATCAACAGGCTCATCAATTAAGGTTTCTATATTTAGTGCTTTAGATTTCCCCCCTTTTTTGATTTCGATACTTTCTTCAATGAATTGTTCTTCATCAAGAAACTGATGTTGAAGCTGTGTATCGATACTTGCACGTGCAATCTTCGCTTTGTTTTTTAAAACGTAGTTAAAAGTAATGCGAATATCATTGAGTAGATTGCGATCAAACTCAGGCAATTCATCCGTATCTAATGTGATCAGATGTTGAATAAATTGTTCTAAGCTCTGTGTTGGATCTTGAAGATAGGTACTCCAGAGACGTTGATACTCTTCTGTATTTTGATATTTTTTTTCAGTATCTAAGTTTTTATTTGCAGTTCTAAAACGCTGAAATAAGCGCTTTACGGTATTGAAGTGTTCTGTGTGTGCTTGTTTAAAAAGATCTGGCTTGAGCTCAGGAAGAGCAATTAAATAAATGGCCGCTTTCAAAACTAGAATATTCCAATTTTTTGCATGCGTCTGCGATTCAGGTAATTGCGCAATTGAATTGATATATGACGTAATGGGTAAATCACTAATCTTAACTTTTTTAGTGAAAGCGATTACCGGTGGTGTCGGCAGCTGCGAATCAAACTCTACATCGATATCAAAGTAATCGAGATTGAGACCAACCAAAAAATTGTCAGTCTGTTGAGAAAACAATAGTTTAGCCACAAAATTAATATGTTTGGCACGCTCAAATTGCTCATCGCCAAACAGTTTTTCAAGCATTTTTTGCAATGAAATAACTGGCAAATCAATATGCTCGTTTAGATCGTTCGACACTATGATCTCCAAATTTTTTCTGTACTTAGGCAACTATCAGAGTGATCAACGAGTTCTTTTACACATCTGCTGTTGAGTGATAATTCATTAATAATATGTGTGCGCTGTTGATTAATATTTTTAATCCGCTGATTCAGTTGATTTCGTGAACATGAAAGTAGTTGTGCTAGCAATTCCAGACTCATTTGATGATGTGGCTTTAAAGATGATTCTTTGTTAATGGTTAATAGTGTTTGACGTGAAAGATGTGTGTTAATTAAATGCAATGTTTTTCGTGGATTTAACGACCGAATATCAAATTTTGAAGTTTTGATGAATTGAATAAATTCACGACTGCATAACTCTATGAGAAATGCTAATTCCTCATCTGAAAAATTTGGTTGTTGATGAATAACTAACGAAACCTCCTTAATATCCTGCTTTAAATAGCTAATATATAATTGAATATTATTGAGAATGGTGTAGCCATCAAATTCTGAGGTTTTCCACACATGGAGCTCTTTTATACGATTAGAAATATCTAAATCTGCAGCGAGACTTTTAAACATATTTAAGTAGCACAGGTTGAAACCATAAGCACGTGGATGAATGATGATTCTGCTTTTTTTGAAATTTTTTAGAGTACTTATCCGTGTTGCTGGAAACTTTAAAAGTAGTTCAGATGTCAAATCCATGTGTGCTATTGAATAAAAATAATACAGTAATATTCACGTATATTTAGAGTTTTTGAATATGGCAGGAGGCATCATTTTTTTCTTGTTTTTAAAGTTTATTTATTATTGAAAGTTTCAAATTTTCCTCCTCGAGTGGATACTAACTATTAGTTAGCTATATTTGTGAGTTGGCAAAAAATATCATGTTTCTATTATGATGTTCACATAGCTGATTAGAATGAATAGGTTAGGGATGAGTACAGCTGATTATTACAATAATAATGCTCAAATTTTTTTTGATAATACATACCGAGTTGACATGTAGAGTTTGTACGAACCTTTTTAAGTATTTACCTACACAATTAAAGATTTTGTACTTGGGCTGTGGGTCGGGTGGTGACACTTTGTATTTCAAAAATAGAGGGTATCAAGTTGATGTAATAGATGATTCGGCTGAGCTGGTAGTTAAGGTGCGAGAGCTCACAGGAGTTAAGGTTAATCAGTTGAGTTTTTCTGCGTCGCAGATTCGGCCTTGACATTAAAAAAAAGCGAGCAGATGAGTTTATGTTTGATGAAAATTTTGACCCCTCAACCTTAGATGGGTTTGGGTTGAAGTGAACCTATCATCGCGACAGGTTCTAAGAATCCAGAAAATACTGATTCAGATCCAAGCCAGCAGCTTCATTTTTAATGGCGAGTAAGGGATTCAGGAAAAATATTGTTCTTTGCTTCGAGGTCACTGAGTTCGGAAAAGGCTTGAATACCGCCTGCGGCTTTAATTCCATCTAAAGCGACAGATAGAGCTTCCTGATCTGACGGGAATGTTTCATCCCATACCGTAGAAGTACCATTTTGGTTTACCACTTCCAGTGTCCAGTCACTATCAGGTAATCGATAAATTAGAATTTCAATTTGCTCATTATCCTCTTGTAAAACTTGAGATAAGGGAGAGTCGATTAAATCATTTTCATCATAATCCAGAGTACTGTCATTATCAGACATCAGCGGCAGCCTTTATTGTATTTAACATCCGTCCATAGTAATGAATGAATTAAATTTTGCCTAGCAGTGGATATTATGGGGTACAAAGAATGGCTAAATTCAAAAAATAATTGCCCCGACAATAAAACAAAATAATCCAAAAATCACCCAAATCCAGACATTCGATTTGGGTTTCTCAGTATGTGATGTATAGAGTGGTTGTTGTTCCTGAGCAGGATTCTCTTGGTTGCCAGCTCTGTTCTTATAGGGCTGGTGTTTTGAATAGGATAGGCCTGTGCCAGGAATACCAACGCTGGTTCGGGTGCCTTTTTTGCCAATATTTAAAGAAGCACCAGGTTTGCCAATGCTTGCACTGCTGATGCCTTTATGCGTCAGATTGATTTTTAATCCAGGTAATATTTTAATACTCTTGCGAAATCTGAAGCCCATATTTTTTCCATTTACAAGAACCAGTTTGGTTTCTATCTCAGTTGTCCGGATACAGTGAAATAAGAGTTTGATTCATTCATAGGACTGATCATTTGACTTATCTAGTGAAATATCAGTATGTTCTTTAACATAAGATATTGGCTTTTAGACAATGAATCAAACATCAAATTATTACAATCAACATGCTCAAGCATTTTTTGAAAATACCTATCAGGTTGAGATGGAAAGTCTTTACGCACCATTTCTAAGATATTTGCCCGAACAGGCATTGATCCTGGATTTGGGCTGTGGCTCGGGGCGGGACACTTTGGCATTTAAGAAAAAAGGCTATCAAGTTGAGGCGATTGATTATTCTGCTGAGCTGGTTGAAAAGGCGAGAGAGCTGACAGGCATCAATGTACGTCAGCAAAGTTTTTACGAGCTGAATGAAGTAGCTAAGTATGATGGGGTTTGTGTTAGCGGCAGTGTAAAAATGACCCCCTTGGTTAATATAGCGGTCATTTTGGACTGCTCAACATGTTAACTTTGGAGCAAGTAGTGACAATCCAAATACTTCATCAGCAAGGTAAATCTATTAAAGCTATTACTCGTGAACTGGGGGTGTCCAGAAATACCGTACGTAAATATTTACGGCAAAACACCACACCTCAGTATCAGCGTATACAGCCTAGAATAAGTATCCTTGACCCATATAAACCCTATTCACTCCAACGTGTAAACGCAGCTCATCCTGAATGGATTCCTGCTGTTGTGCTCTACCAGGAAATTTTAGGGTTGGGATATCCAGGAAAGATCAGGATCTTGAGGGAATATCTTGCAACATTAAAACCAGTTGCCAAACCGGAACCGATCATTCGTTTTGAAACCCAACCTGGCCAACAAATGCAGGTGGATTTCACCACAATTTGACGCAACAACACGACTTTGAAAGCCTTTGTCGCAACATTAGGGTATTCCAGAGCGACTTTCGTGAAATTTTATGATCATGAACGTATGGATGCATGGATCGATGGTCTAGAAAATGCATTTCAGTTCTTTGCAGGAGTACCTCAAGAAATCCTGTTTGATAACGCTAAAACGATCATGATTGAACGGGATGCCTATCAGGAGGGGCAGCATAAATGGAACCCCAAACTGCTCGACTGCGCCAAGAAGTACAGCTTTCGTCCTCGCGTATGTAAGCCCTACCGTGTACAGACCAAAGGCGGAGATCAAAAAGTTATTACAACTATTCTAGGGGATGATGTAATCAATCAATGCAGCTGGAGCTTGAACTTGATCAGTAAGTTGGTGGCATGCATGATGGGCAAAGATATGAGTTTAAGTCATGCAAGATTTTTTTCTAGCAACATCAAAATAAGCGAATAGAAGAATTTAGATTTAATGAAAATTTTGACTTAGTTCTACATTGATAGGGTGGACTAAAGTAAGTTTAATAATATGAGTATATTGGGCGGTATAATTTTTTAATGAGCTTTGGTGTGTTGAATTTTTTAAGTAATTTCAATCTCTTATATGTTGAATTTTCTTTGTTTTTTATTTTTATGAGAGCATCCGTATAAATATTGCAGATTATTATCTTAATACTTAAATGTACTACGAAGAGAGACAGGTTGTGTCGTATTAATCGAGTTATTCCTTGAATAAAATTATAATGATGTATAAGCTACTGGAGAAAATCTTCCAGTAAATCTGTTTTTAAGACGACTAGACTATGAGTTTTACATTGCGCTTTTCAGGTCATGAGACTTTTGCATTAAGATATGGATGGCTTAATAAGTCGTATAATTCATTGGATTATAAAGAAAAAAATGAAGAAAATTTGGTTGTTGACCTAGGTGTAGGTAAAAATATGGTCAATAGTATCAAATATTGGACCGAAATTTCGGGTTTACAACCGCTTAAAGTTAGTGATCAAAAAAAAAGGTATATTTCTGACATTACAAAAGTTATTAAGTTATATGATTCTTATTTAGAGAAACCGGTATCAAACTGGCTTTTACATTATTATATTCAAAAAAATTATTCAGAATTGACGTTTGCTCGATGGTATTTCAATTTCTCAAATAAACAGTTTTTTGATAAAAATGATTTAATTTTAGATTTAATGGATTGGTTAAATGCAGAGGATTTAAAAATCCCTGCACTTGCAACTTTGCAGAAAGATTTTGATTGCTTTGCACTTTGTTATGGGAAAAAGCTAAGTAAAACTTTTAAAGGGGAAGATAGTTTTGTCTCTCCTTTAAATGAATTAGGTTTACTGTATCATTTAGAAGCTAATAAATTTAAGTCTGATTTTACTGAACAAAAAAGTTTAAAGCCTGAAGTATTTTTATACTGTCTAGTGGATTTTTGGCAAACATTTTTTAAGAATACTTCGACAATTAGTGTTGATAGTATTTTAACTATGCCTGGAAGCCCTGGGCGTTTGTTTAGAATCAATAATATTGGTATCGATTTTTATTTAAATCAGTGTTCACTACTTGATGAAAGATTCTTTTGGTCAGATACATTAGGTATTCGCAGCTTAGCATGCAAAGATATTCAAGATTTTGATTTAGATAGTTTATTAGAAAAAATTTATAGTGAGAGTGAGTAAGATGTCAACGACTAATTTGAATCAATACTACCAAATTAATGTGAATCATCTACTTTCTACGCGTTTAGATACAGATATTTCAAAAGAATTTTTTGATAAAGTTATTTTCCATGGCACAGCATACAATGCTTTGGCTACTGTAGTGGACTCAAAATCTTCTACATTTACCATTACAGGTAGTTACGGTACAGGAAAATCAACCTTAGCCGCAATTTTGACTGGTTTTGTACATTCCGATCAAAATATTCGTGATGCGGTTAATAGAATGATTGATGATCCCATTTTGTCATCAAAATTAGAAACAGTATTTAAGACTGATAATATTGAAAAAAAACCGTGGATTATAATCAAAGCTGTGGCAGGTATTATCTCACCAATAGAGTTATTCTATCGATCAGTAGTTGATGCTGTGCAGGTTGCAGGATTATTAAAATATTTAAAAAAGTCTATGTTATTAGAACAATATCCTGAGACTGAAGCACAACTTTTAGATTGGATTATCCAAGTATTTTCACAGTTACAAGGTAAAATCTCGGGAACATTATTCATCTTAGATGAAATGGGTAAATTGTTAGAAACTTTGGCAAGAGGTTCTGGAAATTTACATTTTTTTCAGGACCTTTCGGAAAAAATCAATCGTTTATCTCAACCTGAATGCCCTTTTATCTTTATGGGTATTTTACATCAATCATTTGCTGATTATGCAAAAGGCCTAAGTCATCAAATTGCTTTGGAATGGGCAAAAATTCAAGGTAGATATGTTGATATTTCTTATCGTATATCGTTAGATGAATCAATTGCGTTAGTTTCAAAAACTTTAAAAAAAACAGATGCCGAAATACCTCAATCAGTAGATAAAAATAATCAAGATTTAATTGATCAAATTCAAAAATTTATTGGTTCACGTCTTTTAGAAAATAGCCCCAAAGTGAAACAATATTTTTACAATGCACTACCTTTGCATCCACTTACAACTGTTTTACTTGGAGCTATTTCAAAAAGTAGCTTTAGCCAAAATGAGCGTAGTATTTTTAGTTTTTTACTTTCAGCAGAACCGTATAGTTTAAGGAAGTTTTTAGATGCCAATACAGTATTGGAACAAAAGTATTCTATAGTAGATTTATGGGATTATCTAAGTCATAACTTACAACATCAAATTTTAAGCTCTAAAGAGGGGCATGCTTGGAGTCTTGTTGAACAAGCTTTGACTTTAGTGAGTCAGAAAACGAGTAAAGAAAATTTCTCTATTGCTAAGAATCAATTATATTCAAATTTAATTAAAGCAATTGCCATGTTGAATATTTTCGGTAAGTCTCTAGGTGTATATCCAACACGCGATTTGCTGAATTTTAGTTTTTATGTGAGTGAAGAAGAGTCTAAAGCTATCGCGGAGTGTTTAACTCAACTAACAGAATGGAAAATTCTGAGTTATTGGAATAGCACACAATCCTATGAAGTTGTGACAACATCAGATTTAAATGTGCAACAGTTAATTCAGGATAAGCTAGAAACCTTAAATCCAAAACAAAATTATTTGCAATATACAGGTTATAAGGCAAATGTTGTTTTAGCGAAACGTCATTATCAAGAAAGAGGGATAATGCGTTGGATGGGGCAATATCTTATTTATAATGCGAATGAACTAAAGCAATTCTCAGAGTTAGAGCATCAAAGTAATCAATCATATAGAGACTTTGTATTGATTGCCGAAAGCTCACTTACTGACATGCAATTGATGATGTTGTCTCAAACTCATCCAAGTTTAGTGATTGCTAGTTTAAATAACTATAATGAGATCGAAAATTGGGCGAAAGAACTTTTTGTATTACAGCAAATTGTAAAAGAGCAGCCTAAATTATTGATTGATCAAGTTGCGAAGAAAGAATATCAGCATCGTTGTGATTATATTTATCAACAATTATCATTTTTATTTAACCATGCTTTTGAGTCTGCTACGTGGTTTTATGAAGGTGAAAAACTAGCTCAAAAGCAACTTTCAGTGATTGCTTCTGAACTTGCTGATAAAATTTTCGATCAATGCCCTAAGATGTTTAATGAACTTGTGGTAAGAAATGAAATTTCAAGTTCTGCAGCTTCTGGGCGAAGAAAGCTTTTAGAAAAAATGCTTCATAATTCAGAAATGGAAAACCTTGGTATTGAGAAATTTCCTGCTGAAAAAGCAATTTATTTATGGTGTTTGAAGCGGCTAGGGCTCCATCAGCTGAATAGAGAAACACAAGAATGGGCTTTTGTAATTCCAACATCAGATGAGTCGAAAGGCTCAAATTCACATATTCTATTGGAAAATGGTTTTAAGGTCATTAAAGAAAATAAAGGTTTAATTACCCTTGCAGACTTCTATAAGAAAGCAAAATGGACGATTGAACCTTTTGGTTTGCCACAGGGTATTCTACCTATATTTGCAGTTGCTTTATTGCAAGCTAAGAAAGAAACTCTTGCATTTTATGATCAAGATGTAACAAATGAGTTTCGTTTTATTAGTGATATGGATGAGGAATTTCTCAATAAGTTGGTTAAACGTCCTAACGAAATTGCGGTAAAATATGTAAGAGGGCAGGTTGAGAAACAACAGTTTATTAACCTTTTAGCTAATAGTATTGAAGCAAACTATGAAAAACCCATAGAAGCTTCAGCATTACAAGTAGCTCGTTTCATTGTTTCTACACTAATGAAAAAGTCGAAATGGGTTAAACATTCACGTAATACCGATTTTTTTAGTGAAAAAACACAAAAATTGCGAGCAGCTATTTTAATGGCCGATGATCCTTTCAAATTATTATTTGAGGATTTATATGATTTGTTAGATGCTGAGCACGCAAAAAATGAATCTATTCAAGCAGATATGAGTAGCTTATTTTTAGAATTAGATCAAGCAAAATCGCATTTATTACAAAAATTTGAAGCTGAGTTAATACATGAATTAGGAAATTTGACGCCTGAACTACTTGCCCAAGCAGAAATTATTAGTCATTCTGCTGCGGATTGGCAGCTACAAAAATTTGCCTTTCATTTAACAAAGAGTAATGCTGCATCGAACCAATGGCTCAGTAATATCATTACATTATTATCTCAAATGCCTGAGCGAGATTGGACAGATGATAGCGTTAAGAAGGCATTTCAAAATATTCCAAATTATGCACAGCGATTTAAACAACTCGGCTTTTTTGTCAAAAATGGTCATCCTCAGTTAAATACGTTGGATGAGCAAAAACATTTAGCCATTATTGTAAATACGCCTCAAGGCTTTGAGGAATATACTCGAGATGTACGGATTACCTCTGAAACAGATGAAAAAGTATCGTCTGCGATAGATTCATTGAAAGAATATCTAGATAGTCGTGATTTAAATAAAGATACTAAAGCTATTCTTTTATATGAATTGTTAAAAGAGTATCTAGATTTAGCACATTCTGAAAAAGGAGGCGAACATGTCTAATAGAAAAGTAAAGCATGTTCTTGGTCTTTCGGGTGGAAAAGATAGTGCAGCTCTCGCGGTATATATGAGAGATCACTATCCTGAACTAGATATCGAATATTTTTTTACGGACACAGGAAAAGAACTTCCTGAAGTCATTGAATATCTTAATCAGTTAGAATCTTATTTAGGTAAGCCAATTTTGCGTTTAGGTTCTGATAAAGATTTTGATTATTGGTTAAAAGAATATAATCATTTCCTACCTTCAGGACATCAACGTTGGTGTACAGTACAGATGAAACTGGTTCCATTTGAGCAGTGGGTTAAACCATTTTTAGATGATGGCTATGAAATTATTAGCTATGTTGGTATTCGAGCAGATGAACCTTGGCGTGAAGGATATGTTCCTACCCAAAAATATTTGACGACTAAGATGCCATTTGTTGAAGATGGTTTAGTGAAGCAAGATATTATTGCTCTCTTAGAAAGTACAGGTCTAGGATTACCAAAGTATTATGAGTGGCGTTCGCGCAGTGGGTGTACATTTTGTTTCTATCAACGGAAAATTGAATGGGTGCGTTTAAAAGAGCGCCATCCTGAAAAATTTGAAGAAGCAAAAGCGTATGAGAAGGAGTTTGAAGATGATAAGTCAGCGAATGGTGAAACCTATTATTGGATGGGAAAAGATACACCCTTAAGTACTCTTGAAGATCCTGAACGTATTGCTCAAATTAAAGCAGACCATGAAAAAAAGATGGAAAAGTTTAAGAAGAAACGCCGTCGCAATATATTACATGATGATCAATTAATCGAAATGCTCGATTTGGATGCTGTATATGATGATATTGAAGGTGGTGGGGCATGTGTAACATGTTATAAATAGGGTTAGTACTAGACAAAAATCTGATGAATGGACGAAATTTGTCTAGGAGAATTTTGGATACTCATAGAGATATACTATAAAGCGCGTACTCAGTATTTAGCTGAGTACGCGCTTTATTTAATTTAACATTCTTAGTAGTTTTTGTTTTAAGTCAGGACTTAGGGTATTAATCCGTTCAGCTAAATCTTCTAATGAAATAAGATCTAAAGCAGAAGCTATTTGTTTTTGTAATGTGATGATCCTTTGTTCTTGTTCATCTANNATTCACAAACCAACGTTGGAACATCTGCATCTGACATTGATTAAATTGCTGACGAATTTCATCCTTCAAAGAGTCTAAAAGAATTATTTGATCTTCATCAAAAATTTCTGGTGCTACTTCAACTTTATCAATGAGTTTCCGTAGAATAGAAATATCTTGCTGTATGAAAGAAAGTTCATTTTGTGTTTGTATTAACCAATTTTCAGCGGTTGATCGTGCCTTTTTAACATAGCAATCACGAATAGGTTCAAAAATTTCCTCAATAAAATCCCATTCTGCATCAATTTGTTGTTCACTCAAATAAGCCATCACAGCTTCTTGATCTTTAACTATCGTTTGATTTAAAAAAGCAAACATTTTTTGACTTGGTAAACCTTGTGTAATCCAGGATTGGATACGATCAAAAGCGAATTGAAGCTGTTTTTGGATTTTTAGAATTTCGTCATATTCCTCTGTGGATACAAAGAATTTTAGTAATTCTTCAGCATCCAATAAGCGAATTTTGAGGTCATTTAATTCATTAAAACCACCATACAAATTTGCAAATTGACGACTGACATCAGTAATCCTTTGCCTAAAATCATTTTGTACAGTCCGAATTCCATTTTGTTTTTCAACAAGGGTTTGTATTGAATCAAAAATAGAGGGTTTATTTTCAATATCAATTAAAAGACGATCACCTTCCTTAATTAAAGTCTCAAGCTCTTTCTTCTTCATTGTTTTATTTGGTGAAGTATGAATATAGCTTTCAATATCTTGCAAGAGATACTTAAAACGTTCTTTTTCTTCAATTCTTTGAATCAGTTGAGCTGTTTTATCTTGTACTTTATTTGCCTCTTGTTGCATTTGTAAGGTAATAAATGCACGTTGATATTGTTCCGATTTTTCACGGAAGTTAATAATTTCATGATGTGAGGTTAGAACAAGATTATCAAAAAAACGATTAAATTTGACTGATAATGTGTTTTTTCCTTGTGAAATGTATTCAGCTAAAGATGTTGATTTTGTTGGTAATTCGATATAACTTTTTCTGAGATCAATGTCTTTGGCAAATTTAGTTAAAGCTGAAGTTGCTTGTAATAATTTGCTGTAGTCTCTGATATCTGAGCTCTCAAGACTTCTCAGCATTTGAGTGAAAGTAGCATCAAATCTATCCTGTTGCTTTTGATGTTCTTCATAAATTGTTTTAAATTTATCTATAAGTAAATTATATTGAACTTCCAAATCTAGCGGAAGAGGATCAACCTTTTTCTTGTTTTCAACAGATTGATATATATTAAAAATTTTCTTTGGATTTTGTTCTTGGCTCCATTGTTTGAATAGGATCATCCATTCATCTCGTGTACTCATTTCCATTTTTTGTAATTGAGTACTTGCCAATATTTCTAAATTGAGCAGCGTCCCTGTTTTTTTATTGAGGACTAATTTAAGCCATTCAGCAATATTTTTAGGTTTACCTTGATGAATAATTCGATATTGTGATGTTTCTTGAGCAAGATATAAACCAAGAATGAGAGCAAAAGAACAATCATTTAAACCATAACTTGGCATTACTAATTTTTGATAAAGTGTTTTTAAATCTATGTCTGGTTTAATGGTAAAAGTGGTTTCTACAAAGTCATATAAACTTTTTACATGCTGTTGTTGAGGGATTGTTAAATTCCCCGTCATTATATCTACGGCTTGCCAATTCTTTTTAAACAATGTATCAAAGCGATTCTGTAGTGATGTTTTTTCCCCTTGTAACCATGCAATAGAGAATTGGCGATTCACCATAATACTAAAGAGGGCAGCAATATCTGCTGGGGCAGTTGCTGTGTTTAAGCGGAAACCATCGAATACAAAAGGAATAGTATTTTTGTAGTTATGTTCAAATAATGCTGTTGCAACATTTTTAAGTCTACTTTTAGGTAGATCAGGATAATGCGGGGCTAAAAATTCCTTTTGTAGCAATAGTTTTGCTGTAGTATTTTTTAAGAGAGTGACTACTTCATCCTTTTCTTCTTGTATGAAGCGCAAAAATTGCTGTTGATCAGCGGCAGACATCATCTCAAAAGACTTCAAACGGGCTAAAGCTATACCTAATTCATCATGTTGATCATTTAAATAGCAAAATAAGAAAGGTAATTTTGTTAATTTATATTTTGTTAAAACCGTTTCTAGCATCTGCTGAATTTTAGTTTGACACTGTTCTAAATTCTGCTGACTATTGAGATAAATATAGATGATACGACCTTTTGCATCTTTATAGGTCATATTATTTTGCCAATCTTGGATAAGTAACTCTAAGTTTTCACTTGAGATTTGATCAGCCAAATAACTTTTCGGTTCGAGTACCCAATCGGGAGTTGAGATATTTCTTTGTTGGCCAAAGTCGCATTCAATTTGACCTAAACCAATATCATAAGATTTGCTAATAAATAGCTCACCAATATCTTGCTGTGTAAATTGAGCAGCCGTTTTTTTCATCCAAATATTAAAACTGGCTCGGCTAGCACCCTCTGTTAAGAGTTCATAACGACCTAAATCTGAATTCCACTCTGTTGCCCCTAATTCTGATAAGTTTTTAATTTGTTTATTAAGAGTTTCAGCATCAAAATTAGTCAGCTCTTGTAAAATTTCATTAGCTTGATGTTGATTGAGCTGCCGTAATTTTAAAGTTTCTAAAATGGCGATAGCTGTTAAAGTTTTATGGTTATTAGGCTGAAAACCACTATGAAATTTTTGTAACAATGATTGCAAAGTTTCAATAACATTTGCACCTGTATCTCGTTCAGCTGCAAGCATTTCATCTAATAAATAGTCATGTACAAGATCAGCTGCGGAAATTTGAAAAAGCTGAGGCTGACTAAACACATCTAATTGAGAGGACTTTTGCAATACATCTCTAATAAATGTCAGCGCAGAGCGAGATTGTACAGTATGCTCTTGACGAGTGAGCAACCATGTTGCAAGAGGATGTAAAGGCCAGCAACCTTTTGCAATGACTTGACTAAATAGATTTTCATTTTGCCAAACTGGGTATAATTTTGTTTTTGGTAGATATTGGGCAAGACGTAACCATGATTGATGGAAAGTATCTTGGCTTTGATATTGTTGAAATAAGCGTGTTAATTCCTGTGTGTTTTTTTGGATAATATTTGCAAAAATGGTTTCTAAATTTGAGGAGAGATGCACTTTATTTGCTGTATCAAAACGTGTGATATAGCGCTGTAATTGTCGAGAATCTTTAGCATTAAAACGTTTTAAATATGTTTTTAAATCATATTGAATAAAACCAATGAATCTAATTTTATCAGCATTATCTTGAATACCTTGGAAAATTTGTTGTAGTGCTGAATCACCAGCAAGGTCAGGGCGATCCGCAGCATATTCAAGATAACGGCCAAATTCATCAAAGAGTAAAATAATGTTTTCAAAGGGTTTATCGATACCACAATAGGTATCACATAAAGTTTGTAATAGGTCTTGTGCAGATTCTTGACCATCTACAGGGATTGCACTGCCCGTAACATCCAAGAAAATTTGATCAACAGCAGCGTAAATATCTTCATTATTTTCTGAGAGTAATTGCAGAATTTTTGCTTGATCAAATTGTGCTAATCTTTTTTGAAATTCAACAGCATAAATTTGATAACTTCGTTCAACGAAACGTTGTGCTTTATTAAAACGTGGTGATAAATCTCGTACAGCTTGAGCATCAACTGCATGTAGATCTAATTGCTTAAGCACCACTCTGTTAAGCTGATTACCTAAATGGAAATTACCCATACCATCTAAGGCAATAATTAAGCTTGGTTTTTTTAAGGTTTCAAAACAGGATTTTGCACGTTGTCCGAGAGTAGCATCTACACGCTCTATATGCGTTAAGATTGTTTGTGCTAAAGGGGTATTAGGTTTAGATAATAATGTTGCCAATGTAACAGCTAAATGTGATTTACCCGCACCATAACCTGCAGTTGCTAACCAATAGGGATTATCTTCTCGCCCTTGTTTTGCACGTAAAAGACTTTCAAGTAGTTCAACAACTAATGAAGCTGTATCTTTAAGTAAATGCTGATCTTGTTCATTTAAAGCACCATGGTAATGTGGACCATGAAAAATAAATGATTCAGCAGCAATATTCGCTTGATCTATACGATTTTGAAACCAACCAAGTTGAACAGCACCCTCAAAAAAACCTTGTTGATTAAATTGTACCAATTCTTGTAATTGCATGATTAAACAAGCTCACTAAAAAATTCTTCTAAAACACGATCTGTATGTACTAATTTAAGGATTAAAGCGTTCCCAGTAAGACGGTCAACTTGTATAAACCCCTTTTCTGCCATCCAATCTAATAAGCGATTAAATTGCTTATTTGACCAATTCATTAATAAGTTCCAACGTGTAAATGTTAGGAATTCATCGAAACTAATTTGTGCTTGTGATGAAAATAGCCTATCCCATTCAATAAATAAAAAGGCACTATAAGCAGGAAAAAATTTATACTCTAAAGGGGCTGTTAACCGTTTGATTTCAAGCTGTTTATTAGAGTGGATGATTTCAAAGACAGGGATTTTGTTAAAAGGAACATCTATGTTGTTCTGATCATAACTTGAAATAATGAGATTCATAAGTTTGCGTAGATATTTGTGTTCTCCACGCTTATCCTTCACAAATTGTTCAAGTTGATCTAGGTTGAAAGTGTCAGATATTTGATATTTACTTGAAATGCAGACATCAAACCAAGCAGCGTTTAAGCCTTCTTGATGTTGTAGAGGATCTATGCGGTTCATCATTAAATGCATGATGAATAAACTGACATCTTCATTCAACATTCCGTCTTCTTGCAAAATAGTCTTAGCTAGAGGGGTTAGTTTTAATGTCCAAATACCCTGTGATTTTTCAGCAATGATCAATCCACTACTATATCCATATGCAATAGTTGGTTCGACTTTTCCAGAACTTTCTCCTGTTGGAATACCAGTGAGTTCAGAAATATCATGAATATTACCTTGAAGAATATTGCACTTATTAATTTTGCAGAGTAATCCAGCTAACAGAGGCAGTTCTAATTTAAAAGTTTGTGGGAAGTTATAGGTGAGGTTCATGAATTAAAACCTCGTTTTTCAAGTGATGTAATATCGATTAGGACAATTTTTTCTGTTAATTGACCATGTTGATCTTCAACATAACCTAAATAATAGCATTGTCCTTTATTTAGCTTATTTAATCTATCACGCCATTCATTTGCATTATAATCAGAGCTGACTTGGCTAAGAAGCTTGGCAAAACTATCGACTTCCGTAGTTGCAGGTTTAAAGAATAATTTAGTCGAGGCTTGGAAGAGACGGTCTTTTTGCTCTTTATCAAAGTTACTGATTGTTTGCGTCGCTAAAATTAAGCTAATACCAAATTTACGCCCTTCACGGAGCATTTTATCAATAGGTGAGTCTGGTGCATGATCTAAGTTTTGCATTTCATCTAGCACAATAGTCATGGGTTTATCTTTGCTACCATGTTTTTGTACGTAAGCCCAAATATCCCAAAGAATAAATTCCGTAATAATTCTTTGTAAGTCACGAGGTATGTTAGTGAGCTGAATGATTTGCACCGGAAACTCGTTACGGAGCTTATCTTCATATAAATTTTCGGATGCTTCTGTATCAAAACAATTCACTTTGACAAGTGTTCGAATTTTATTCGCGACACTTTCACCGCGAGCACTATCAGCTTCTAAATCTGTTAAGAAATCCGTTAAATGATATTGAGGATTTTTTTCTAAACCTTGTTCTAACACTTTATCTATAATGGCTTGTTGCTGGCTTCCGAAATCTTTGTATACAGAACAGAGAATATTTTTAACCCGTGTCGCAACATTAAAGGCCTTTTCTTGTACCTCTACTCCTGGAGCGATTTGATTGCTATAGGTTTTAAATGGGTTGATCGGTAATGGATTGACAACCACATAATATTCTTTAGGTTTACATACTTTTTGATAGACCTTTTCTGTGTGATGCGTTAAGAATCCATCTGTGTAATCTACAATAAAGGATGATAAACCCGCCCGAGCAAGCTCAGATAAAATACATTGAATTGCATAGGTTTTGCCTGAACCTGAAGAGCCAAAAATCAGCATATGACGGTTATTTAATTGTTTATGATGAAAAGGCCAATTTACAGGAGTCAACATTTTCCCCGTTGTACCAAAGCTAATATCTTTTGTGACAAGAGGAAGGGGAGGGCTTAGTTCAGTTACTTCATTTGTAACAACATTGGCCATTGATGAAATTTTTGTTGAAGTAACAGGATAATCTATTGTTTGAAAATCGGTTAAATCTAAATGAGAGTCTGAGGTTTGATCTCGTGTATTATCTTGACTCAAATCTGAAATATCTTCTTGTTCTAAAAGATATGTATTTTCAGGTGCTGTTGGTTGTTGAGTTTCATCTATATCAGTGAGTTCTAAATCCATACCATCAAGTAAAGACTGCTCAAAGCTTAAGGCAGAATATTGATGAACAACATATTTTTTTTCATTTCCATGTAGTGAATCATGGGTAAAGAAAAACTCTTTAGATTTAGATAGGTTAAGTTTAGTCTCTGTATCACAAATTACAATTTCAGAAGACCAATGAATTTGGTAATCACCTTCAGACAGCTTTTCAAGTGCGATATTAAGATCATTTAAACAGACTTGCGCACGGTCAAGCTGAGAGCGTAATACAATGGCACGATAGAGTTGTCCCCACCAATAGCGACAATCATAACGATTTTTTTGTGTTTCNNGGTTTTGTGTTTCATGAATAGGTGTGAAAAGGTGCTTTAAATGTAATAGTCCTGCTTCTATTTGCGCCTCAGCTTTAGTTAATAATGTTTCTACTCCAGCACCTACTTTTGCTTCAATAATTTTTGCATGAATGATGGGCTGATTAGTTTCATCTATTTGTAGTGAAACTTTCAGTAAATCTGGGCGATAGTCTTGATCTTTAAACCAATGAGGGAAAGCATCTAAAGGAATCCATTGCTCAAGGATAGAGGAATCTATACGAGGTATTGTTTGCATTGTTAAAGCATAGCCATACAGATTACGAATAATTTCTGATTCACCTAAAATGGCTTTGATTGAAGCTACACCTGATAAGCCTTCATTTAATGCTGTAATTTTTTCAACGAGAGGTTTTAGGTTACTGTCACGTAAAAAAGGCATGTTTGCAGATAGATGACTACGAATTTGTTTTTTTAATAAGTCATGGGATTTTTGGTCTGCGGAAACAGTAACATTGAGTTCACCATATGCACCATAGCCTGAACTAAAGCTGATAACTTTATGAGTGTATTCGGTTTGATGTAATTTCAGTAAGTGATGATCAAAATACTGATCAATATTTACCACCCATTGTGCCATTTGATGTAATTGTTCAATAAGTTGTTTTGAATTTTCATCATACTGAGTTTCAGAAATAACAAAAAATTGTTCTGAATCTTTACGATCGGTAACCTCTAGGCGTGCAGTTAAATCACTGTGTTTAGATTGAACTTGAATACGCCGATTACTTAAGAGTAATTGACGACGATCAGCCGTTTGTACATAAGTTGGTTTCGGATAGTAAATAATTGGATAAATATTTAAACGATTGGCTGATGCGTCAAACTCATAGATTGGCGCTGCTTCAGTTTTACCAATTGCTTGAGCTTGCAGAAAATCAAAGTTAAATGCGAGATCATAGCTTGTCCAAGGATATAATTGTTTGCTTGCATCAACCAATAATCTTTGCTGAATATTTGTACGTTTTGATACGAAATGATTAATTCTTAAATCTAATTTTTTATCTTGTTTGCTAAATTGATCAAGTAAATGACTATGCCAAATTTGCAAGGTATTCACTGCATTTAAGTGAGATAAACCAACGGTATAGATAGTTAAATGTACAGTATAGTAAGGTGAAGACGTTATATTCTTTAAAATCTCTTGGATTAAATACTGTTGTAAGCCAGAGAGTAGCGTTGATAATTTAGAAACATTGATGGCCAAAATTCTCAAGCCATTACAAACATGATGATTCGCTAAGGCGTAATCAGTCAAGACATTATAAATAATGTCTTGTTCAGGCACTTTCTTAATGACTTCTTTAACATCATCATCTTCATCAATATCATCATCTTGTAATAATGCTTGAATAGATAAGTCCAATTCACCTGTTGGTTCACTACCAATAAAATGAAGCCATGAGAAAGATTTAATTTGGGTGCTGATGCCTTGCTTTTGTTTTAAAGCCAATAATGGTGCTTGAATTTCAGCAAGATTACAAATGCGATCATAGGTCAATGCATCCGGTAAATCTTTAGATTCTTGATGAGTAAGTTCAATAGCTTCGTTAATAAATCTTGTTTGCGCTTGAATAAGTTCAAACACACTTGGATGGAATGCTGACAGTAAAATTTGATTGATATTATGAAGGTCAAAGCGTTCAGATTGCTCTACAAAGCAGAATGCATAATAGACACGCTCAATCATTTCTTTTGCTTCAAAAGTTGCTAAAGATTTAAGCCGTTCACAAAGTTGCGTATAGGCTGTAATCAGTAAATGCGCTTTGGTCTGTGCGAAATAACGACCATGATCTAAATAGTTCTGAATAAATTGAATATATGATGCTTTTAATTCAATGCAAAGATGCTGTATATCAGGATAGCTTTCTAGAGAAAAGTCATGGAATACATCATATATGGTCATGTTATTTAAGCCTAAACTTAATAAACGACATGCTTCTTGCTCATCAGTTGCATAGTAAATAGCTTTGAAAATTTGTTCAGGTAAAGTAAAGACAGGTAAAGTGTAGTCAGAGTAAGTTAGAAGATGACGATGTAAAATATTGGCTAAACTGACATGAATACGTTCGACTTGATACTCAGAAAAAGCCCATTTAAAGGCATATTCTTCTTCTTTTTCACCCGAGATAGTGATTTTAAATAAAACAACTGGATTTGTTGTTTTAAAAGAATATTCAACTGTATCTTGTGCATCGGGTGTTAATAAAGGTGAAAAATGTAGTTCGACTTCATGAAAGCCTAAATCAAGATGATTGATTTGCTCTTCAATACCACCTAAGGCACCGTGTAATAGCACACGTGCAAGTGCCTTGTGAGAAAGGTTCTGTGCTGAATTATTATGATCTGATAAATCATGTTGGAAGTTTTTAACTGCAATGTTGACCTGGGTAACCTCTGAAAAATCATAGTTTTTTTTGTATTGCTGTAATGCAAAATGTAAGCCTTTTATAATAGCTTCAAGACTATGACCACGGTAAAGTGGAATACTTTGTTTAGGTTCTGATGTTTTTTCCTCCTTTAGCCCTAATGCTTTTATTAGAGGTAGGAGATCAATTTGTTTTAAGTAGTCCTTTGCTTCTGGAAGAGCATTAAAAATAAATAATTCTACATTTTTCAAATAAGGATCTATTTCAGTATGATTGATACCATTAATATCTTTAACTTCAAAAGAATCTTGGTCTAAATGCGTATAGATTTTTTGATAATCATTCTTTTTACGTGCTTTCGCTTTATAGCGAGCATGACTAATAAATTCATAGGCATTTTTTAGATATTGTAAGCCTTTTTTGTTTTGAAAGGTTTTGAAATCATTCTCGATATTTAAATATGGAATCCCAATGTTTGGAAGTACTTTAAAAAAATGTGAAAAAATATCTTTGAATTCAGAATTATCCCCTATGCTTGAGAAGCACTGCATCAATAATTGACTGCGTTGATTTAGAGTTAAAGGGATCAATTGATTGACGCATTGAATAGTTGAATTAAACTGCTGCAGTTGTGTATCAGAAATATAAATATCTAAGTCTTCAAAGGCAGCAGTTAACCAAGTTTGATATTGTTTATCTAAAGACAACCAAATTTTTTCATCATCGCAAATAAAAAAATCAGAAAGACCACCTTTATCGGTTGTATGATCTAGGCCAACTAAAAGTATAAGTAGTTGATCGACATGTTCATCACTCAAAGTGCGATTACGATACCAAGTCAGTTTATCATCATGATCTAACCAGCCCTTTTCTTGTAAGTCATAAAAAGCTTGTTGATCTAAAGAATTTAAGCTTTGATTTTCCCAATAATGAATGAGCCCATGGGCAACTTTAAAATAACTCTTAAACTGATTGTGTAAAGGAAATACCTGGCTTAAATGTGAAAAAATTGTAAAAACTTGATGAGGCATTAAGCTCTGTGTAACAATCCTCAATTCATTGGTTTTAAGAAAATTTTCTTGAATAGTATTAACTAAAAAGTTTTTATAACTCTCTAAAAAAAAGTCAGTTTTCATCTTTATTCTCAAATTTAAGGGTTTTTTACAATAGAAACAGAGTCTGATAATTCGATCAGTAAACCTGATTGTTTTAAGCTTTCCTCAAACCAGTTCAATTTAATATCAGTTGTTGGATCACTTGACTGTTCATATTGCCATTGCAAAGCTTCTTGTAATTGCTCACCAAAAAATGAGATTGCAAAATGAGTTTGAATTCTGGCTAAAAACTCAGTCATTTGAATGCGTTTTCCAGCAGGAATTAAAGTGTAAACAAAGAGCCGAATCATATTCGCACTCAATACAAAACGTTGATGTCCACCTGTAATAGGAATTACAAGACCAATCGTTTTAGCCATTTTTTTAAAGACATCAAAGCTATGTTTATCAATATTGGTATATTCACTTTCTTGGACACCATGTTTTTTACCTTCTGCACGCAAAATTCGATAAATAATTTCTTCACTTTTTTGATAAGAATTTTCTGCATATTTGCGAATAGGATCTGATGTTATAGCTGTCGGTGAGCAAGCGATCCAAGCATAATGACCATGAAAGTTTTTTGTTTCATGGGCTGTTGTATCAAGTTGTCTTGAACGCGCCATAATGGAACGTAGAACTTGCATGACACAAAGTGTTTGTAATAACTCAATTTTTTCTAGTTTACTAATATTAGATTTCAATAATGATAATAATTCGTTTGCAAATAAAAAAGCTTCAAACACATAGTTCTTAGGTATAGTTGCTAATTTTGCATACGATAATTTTGCTTTTGGAAGGTCGAAGTCTTCTAGAGCATCTTCAATAAAATCACAAATTTTTTCAATTGATTGAGTCTCACTTCTGAATAATTTATTGAGTTCATTTTCGAGTTGTTGTTGTAAATGCTCTAAATTAAATTCAAGATGTTTATACTGGTCAGTAGATGCTATTTTTTGAATGAAATCTGTATTTTCAGTGATATTTGAGAAGAGATAACCTAATTGTAAAAATAAAACCTCACCACCACGGGCCATGAAATTATGATCGCTGAGTGAGAATTTTACAGTACTCTCTTCCCAATCATTAAAGTTTTCAGTCG
>DKLL01000103.1 GCA_002455755.1 Acinetobacter sp. UBA6641 | reverse complement strand
CAACAGCGGGCAAATAGCGAATATATTGCCCGTCAGCAAACCCATGACAGTTTAACCGGATTAATTAACCATCATACTTTTGAAAAAATACTGGATGTTGCCTTCCACCTTCAACATGATAATCCTCGCTCGCTGATCGTAATGTATGTTGATTTAGATGGATTCCAGCCTTTAAATCAAAGTTTGGGGCACATCATTGGTGATCAACTTCTGATTGCTGTAGCAAATCGCCTGCGTCAGGTCATTCAAGAAGAAGATATCATTTCCCATTTTTCAGCAGATGAATTTGGCATACTTTTGAATAAATGCCATGATTTAAAACAAGTCGCTATCATTGCAGAGCAAATATTAAAAAGCCTGTCAGCTCCATTTGAGCTCGATGGCCATAAAATCCATATGAGTGCGAGTATTGGCATTGCAGATGATGACCCTCAAATAGAGAAATCGATCCAATTGCTTCATCATGCGATACATGCCATGAATGAAGCTAAAAGAGAAGGTGGAAATGCCTGGCATTGGTATGCGTTTAACTCTATCGGCACACCGAAAATCGATTACGTGCTGATGCGCCACGAATTAATGGTTGCCATGCAAGAAAAGCAGTTCAGGTTGGTTTATCAACCCGTTATTGATGCTCGCTCAGGCCAATTAAAAAGTGTCGAAGCCTTAATCCGTTGGCAGCATCCACAAAGAGGCTTTATCTCTCCGGTAGAATTCATTCCGTTTGCTGAAAAAACCGGCCAGATTGTAGTTATTGGTCAATGGGTGTTACAGCAAGCCTGTCAGGATATTGTAGCGTGGAACAAGAAAAATAGGGCTAACCTGAGTGTAGCTGTCAATCTTTCCCCTTTACAATTTAAGCGCACAGGCTTTTTGCATGACTTACAGGAAACGTTATCTGATACTCAGTTACAACCCGACCTATTAAAAATTGAAGTCACCGAGACCATGTTAATTGCGGGTGCTGACCGTTCTTTAGAAATTCTAAAAGCTGTTCGTGATTTGGGTATCAAGGTTTCTGTCGATGACTTTGGCACAGGATACTCGAGTCTGAGTTATTTACGCACTTTACCTGTGGATGAGATAAAACTTGATCGCAGCTTTATTGAACATCTACCTCAAAATGAGAAAGATGGCGCGATTGTCGCAGCCATTATTGTTATGGCTCATCAACTAGGATTGCACGTGGTTGCTGAAGGAATAGAAAATCAGGATCAAGCCCAGTTTCTAAAAAAATATGAATGTGATGATTTTCAGGGCTACTATTTTGCTCATCCCGCTTCGCTTAGCGAGCTCAAGCTTGATTATAGGCAGGTAGAAGTCATATGATAATAAATAAAGGTTACTATCTAGGGCGTGTCCTCATTTGGCTTTGCACCAAATAAACAAACTAAAAAGAATATGGACTTGCATAGTTTTGAATTTGCATCTCAATTTCATCAATTATGACTCTACGAGAAATGTTGAAAAACCTATTTTATTTTAAACAGTGAAATAATATATTTTAATTGAATAGATAAAAAGAATGGAATATGTCCATCAATAATGGAGAACGTACCATATATTTTTTAACATTAGGATTATAAAATTGGAAATCCAATTTGTGCAATAAAATAAAGCCAACCTACGTTAGCTCCACTTGAAAAGCTTTTTCATTAAAATGCACCTCTGGTATTGCTAGTAATATTTCTATTTTCAAATAAATTTTCATCAAACTTAAATCTAAAACGCACATATGCACCTTGAAGCGTAGTATCGCTATCTACAAGATCATCATCTTTATAGCCAGAGAAATTATATCCCCCTGAAACCCATAAATTCACAGCAACTAAATAACCTACTTCAGCACCCAATAGAATACGTTTCCCCGAACTCATATTAGACCACAATCCACCTGTATGAACACCCGCATCCCAACGTTCATTGATGTCATACATTGCCCGACCACTGAGCATATGTGTCATACCACTTGACTCCAAACCAGAGAACGTGGTGTCCACATTTTTAACCGCATATTGGCCTGAAAGGGTAATATCGCGACTTGGATGATAATTCAAGTGATTTGAGAAAATATAGACATGCTTTAGGTATGGATTATTTAAATCTGACTTGTTACTGTCACAGCGGTACTCCACCTTGGTCAGCGCATCAAAACGATTGTGCTCAGTGTCACGGTAGGCAGCACCCACCTGGAAACGATCAACCAGGCGATCACCACTATTCTCATTCTTACTGTCAGTCAGGCTAACTACATTTTTCGCCAATAAAGTCACGTCATCAGAATATTTGTAGGCAATACCCAGATTATTCAGGATGGTGTCAGACTGGTCAGCCCAACGTGCTTCAATTCTCGCAACAGCTTTCCAGTTTGGATTGGCCAGATATTCCACACCTAAAGATGCAGCAGTGTTATCCGAATTTTGGTTATTGGTATCTGCTTTTGACAATGACTTCACCTGTTCAAAACTGGTGGTTGCATAGAAGCCTTTTTCCAGTTCCCAACGGTTACGTAAACCGATTGCAGCTTCAGCTTCACGAGCGCTGATACCATCACGAACACGATATTCACTAAACGCTGTGCCGTTATTGTTATATTTGCTGTCCAGACCAAACACTGTAACATTACGACGCTGATTGTTATTTAGGTCATACAGTCCCTGAATACTGGACACCAACTCATGGCGACCATAGGCACGTAGTTTTGAATTAATCTGGTAATTCGCACCCAAGGCAAAAATACGGCGCTCAGCTTCGGAAACATCCTGCTCATATTCAGCAAAAACATTTGAACCCTGCCAAGGAAGCTGTGTGGTGATTTTTGTACGTGCGGTTAAACCATGATACGGCGATGTTTGTGAAGCCCCCAACAGTGCTGGATTCTCAGACTCATCATAATATTTCAGGCCCAGCTCAACTGCTACAATACGGCTGATCGCACGTTCAATACTGGCAGAAACACCTTGATTGACACCACTTTGCAAATCTTCAGTACGGATAGCCTCCAGTTTTGCCAACCCGATCTTACCCAGTTGCGCACGCCCTTTTATACCACTTTCCTTACGTCCAGCAGTGATTGGTGCCGCAGTGTTATAGAATCCTGTATCTGCCTGATTATGGTAGGTTTTCAGCTCCATATTCTTATAGGCATAGTTCAGTTCAACGCGAGCCGCATTTCCCGACAATTTACCTGTTGCATCTGATGTGGTGTTAATCTGTGTTAAAGAGTTTAAACCGTCATTAATATTTTCAGAACGGGCAAACTCAGCAATCAATTTACCCTTGTCGGCAAATTTCACCACGGTATTGACACTGGCCAACTGGTCCTGCGTCAGTGGATTATTGCTTTTTACATAAGCCCCACCCACTTTCACCTGATCAAGCAGCTTCACTGAGCCTGTAACACCACCAACCGTGTATTCATCCCCACCCTGATCAGATTCCACCGTAATACGCAGATAGACTGGATTCAGGTCAGCATCAACACTTGGTACAGGATCTTTTAAGTAAATGCTGTTGCTAAAGGTATCCACTTCATAATCAGTAAAACGTGCCAAAGTGCTACGCGAAATGATCAGGCCTGGATTATTGCGGTCACGGGTCACTACCTCAACTTTTTCACTATTGGCAAGCACATCATCGGTATTGACATTGCCCATGCTATACGGACCCGAAATCCCCATAGCACGTTGTTCATTGGTCACCTGTTGCGTATTGGTCTGCGCAGCAAAGGCCGTTACTTTATAGCGGTCTGTTTCGACAGCCCCACGAACACCTGTTAATGAACGGCTATATTGACCTAAAGCCAGCCCTTCATCATTTTCGGTACGCGTGACATAATCACCATACATGGCATAAGAACGGCCTTTATCCACACGCACGTACAGCTTACTGGTTGTTTGTGCATCAAAACCTTTCGCTGCCGAGTCACCATAAACTGGATAATATTCATCTGGACGAATATCACGGAACAAACGCTGGTTTTTATCCTTGTCAGAATCATAGGCAAGGGTCAGTAGATATTCACCCTTGACTTTCCCTTTCAGGAACATGGCTGCACGCCCTGTCACATTGCTTTTGCCATTGTCCGATGATGAAATCTCTTGCAGTTCTTCCTCAAACCCATCCTGCGAACGGACATTGCTTAACTGTTTCGGGTCGAATTTTTTAAAGTTAATTGATCCTTCCACCAGACCAACTGCGATAATCGGACGTAGATCAGGTAAGAAACGTATTGGTGTACTGCTATGGAAAATACCACTTTCAACCGACAGCGTTCCTTCCCCTGCCTCGATTGGTGCCTGTATTGGCACAACAAGTGTACCGCCCTCAACAAACACCTGAATACCAGGTTGTTTTGGGTCTAGGTCAGTCAACTCAATTTTACCAATCGAGCTATCAAGCGTAACAGGCGTACGGCTAGAAACCAATGTTCCATTACGGTCAAGAATTTTCATGGTCACGTTAAAATAATCACGGCCGTTGGCTTGTGGTTGTACTTTGGCTGACTCAAGTAACAGCTTATCCATTTGGTCAGGGACAATCACATTAACCTGTTTGCTATCCCGAACATTGCCCATCATGTCGACTTGACGAACTTCAATACTGTTTTTACCCACAGCAAGATCGACACCGATAAAATCCAGACCTGCAACCTGTAAGTCAGGCAATATTGCACGCTTACCAATTCGTTTCTCAGAAACCTGTGTGCCATTTACCCAGAGTTGTAGTTGTGTGCCAGCAGCACCCTTAACCTGAACGGCTGTTTGGGCATAACCAAGAAGCTGCCCATCTTTTAAGTTGATAATTTCTAGCTGATTATTGGAGGCATTTTCCAGCACTATTTCCAGACTAAGCATTTTCGCAGCTTGAGTGGATTCGGCTGGCACACTCTCAGTTGCTGCCAATGTTTCAGTCAGTGGCAAGGCAACTGAAGAAGCAACGCCAGATTTTTCTGGTTCAAAAGTAACCTCTTTCAGTTCCTTAACCTGTTCCTTGGAAAAATCAAGGTTACAATTGGCCCTGATTCCCTGTGCCGAGATACAACCACTTGCTGGCTGACCTTTAACATCGGTAATTTTGGAAAAAACTGGATCAATTGTAAGGTCTGAACGTAACACCTGTTCTAAATTGGTGTTGTCCTGTTCAATGCGTTTTTTACGTTCTGCTATCTGCTGCAATAAGGCTTGCGAACATTGTCCTGTACCATTGGCAATTGCAAAATCGGCACGATGTAGTTCACCACGTTTTAAATCCACAAAACGGCTATTTGGATCACCTGCCTGACGATTGCCAATTAACACCAACTCAGAATCAACTGGCAAACTGGTACGGTCAACCTTTAGAACGTGGGTTTTGGCACTAATCCCATAAAAGTCATATTTACCTTCACTGTCAGTAACCACATAGCTACCATCTTCAAGGTAAATACGCACACCTGGCACACCGACTTCACCTGCATCCTGTACCCCGTTACGGTTACAATCAGTAAAAATCTTACCGACAATAAAGCCATCAGAGATCATTGCGCCAGGAGTTACTTCTACTTTTGCAGATGCTTCGTTTGATTCGATTCCCTGACCATCTTTTGCCCGAACACGGTTAATGCCATCACCATTCAAGGCATTTGGACCAATATAGACGCGATACTGAACCTTAACTTCCTTACTTGGCATCAGTGTACCTAAACCCAGTTTCAAATAAGGGCCTTTTCCGCCCAATGGATCAGCAACCCTGGTTCCATCAACACGCATGGATCCTTGCACATAGATAAAACCTCTAGGCAAGGTATCGGTAATCGAAACGTCTTTGGACTCAACAGTTCCACGATTGGCAACTGTCACGGTATATTCTTCAAACTCACCGATTTCCGAGTTTTTATTAGTCGCAACTTTTTGTACAAATAACGGCGAGGTTGGTACAGCCAAATCAGGATCAATTGGAATATCGATATTTAGTGCTGGATCACCATTATTTAAGGTAAATTTGCCAGCATAAGACCATTCCAGATCAACAGCCTTATCCGCAGGGAAACTTGGATAAACCGATTTATCACTGACAAAGCTATAACGTGTATTTCCAGGAATTGTGGTTGTATCCACAACAAAACTGTAGGTTCCCGCTTTAACAAGGGGATAAATAAATTCACCCTCACTATTGGTGACCTGCTTAGCTGGAATTGTAACCAGTTCTCCAGTCTGCTCATCAAGTTTGTATGCAATATTGTCCGCAATTGGCTGGCCATTCTGGTCTAATAAGGTTATGGTTGCCCCTGCCACAGGTAAACCTGTCTTGGAATCAAACACTGTTCCATATGGATCCATAAGTACCTGAGTACTAATATCGGTAAATGTCTGGGTTGAATTACCCTGCGTATCCAGACAGTCCGTCAGGCTAACTTGTACTTGATCGCGTTTGACTGTTTGTAATAATGAATCATAAGCAATACCCACATCAGCAAATGCGGTTGGTAGCGTGTAATGAAATACGCCTGTATTCGGGCCAGTTTCTACACCAATGACCTCTTCAAGATCACCTGTCTTGGTTGATTTAATCTTAATCTTTACCTTGTCCGCAGTATAACGGTCCGCATTACAGCTGGCATTTTGCGCTTCAAGATAAAGTGGTTTATTCACGCTGCCCGTAGTCAAGACATTTTGGAAATCACCAGATTTATTGGTTACAGCTGCTATACCACCCACCACTGTTAAGGCAGGGTTAGACAATACCTCTTTTTGGCTATTTGTGGTTGCATACGAAACTTTATAAGTATTTTTAACCGTTGTTTTGGCAATGTTACGGTTCATTGTGACCGTAAGGTCAACCTGTTCGGTTGTATTGGTGTCTATTTGTGGAAAGCCAACCACCAATTGGTCAACCTTGCTTAAATCACCTGGCAAGGTCGTTGTATAGTTATTGCCTGTTTGCTTATACAAAACCTTGGCCTGCGTATTTTTTAACTGCGCAGACTTAAATATTGTATTGGCAGGCAGATCATCAACCAAAAGCACCATTTTCTGTGCCTGACCATCGATCATCACATCCACTGGTCTTGCCGCTTTTTTACCTTGATTGGTTATGGCCAAAGTATAGTTAAGTTCATAGCTCGCATTGGCTGACG
>DKLL01000216.1 GCA_002455755.1 Acinetobacter sp. UBA6641 | reverse complement strand
GTGCTTACGATGGCCGGCACTCATTAGCACACTTGAGCACAGTAAAACGGGTAAACCAAAATGTTTGAATTGAAGTTGTATCATGATGGTTCCTCTATTTCTGATCAATTTTTTTAAAGTCATAGGCATAGGTTACATAGGGAAATGCGATTTCATCTTGAGGATGCTTGCCTGTGTACTTTAAAACGATCTGTTCAAATTCAGCTTTTAACTGCTGCTGTTCCTGTTCTGACATTGCAGCGATAAAACTGGTGGAGAGCAAGCGTTTAGAGACGACCTGCTCCACAGTGCCGACATGCTGCTGCTGAAAGGTTTGAATCTGTTCTAATTGAAACAGCGCCTGTCGTTCAAAGACCTGTTTCCACTGACCGCTATGATAACGCGGAGTATTGCCTTCCAAAGGTTGAATACAGTCTGCCAGTGCTTTGACCCAGTCGACCTGAACATCGCGCTGATTCCAGATTAAGGCCAGATGCCCGGTCGGTTTCAGTACCTGATGAATTTGCGTGAGTGTTTCAAGATTGGCAAACCAGTGAAAGGATTGTGCACACAGCACAGCATCTATACTATGAGCGGGTAAGGGAAGATATTCACTGGACGCCTGTAGTGTTTCAATGTCAGGATAGGCCTGTTGCAATTGTGCCAGCATAGCCTGAATGGGTTCAATGGCAATGATGTGTGAAGTCAGTTGTTTTAAGTAAGGTAAGAATTTGCCAGTACCTGAACCCAGATCAATCACCTGTGACTGTTCACCCAGTTGGAGCTGATCACGTAGCCAACTGACGATGTCTTGTGGATAACTCGGGCGAACTTGTTGATAAAGTTCAGCAGCAGAGCTGAAGCCTTTTTGAGCAGCAGGATGAAGTGATTGTGTCATATTTTGCGCTTTTTAATCTTCTAGGCATCTATAAAATAACATAGTCGCTTTTCGTAAATAGGCAAGGTGTCTATTTGTAGTATTGATTCTGATATAGGGCCGATTTGCTTCGGTGTGGAAATGGATAAACACATTATTTTTGAAGACGAACAAATTCGTGCAATCTTTCTCAAAGGCTCATCGGATGAACTGATTTTTTCTTTTGGCGATTTAATTACCCGGGCCAAAGGGCTGTCGATTAATGCGGAAAAATCACTGCATAAATATAACTTTAATGTGATTGGCATCATGCCGAAACAGAAATCCTGGTTCCCTGAAAGTTCAATGCGCGAGATGTTTGCCCAGATTCAGGAACTGATAGCACCGTTTAAAACCCGTATTGGTTATGGCGGTTCGATGGGTGGATATGCAGTCATCAAATATTCCAACCTGCTCGACTTAAAGCGCGTGGTCGCATTGGTGCCACAGTATTCGATTGATCCTGAAGATGTCGAAGACCTGCGCTATAACATGTTCTTCCATCCTGAACATAATGCCAATATGCGCATTCTGCCACAGGATGTTGCGGCTGAACGTGAGTATATCGTGGTCTATGACCCTTATTGTCCGGAAGACCGTGCACATTATTTAAAACTTGAACAGGTTCTGCCAGAAATCCAGACCCTGAATCTGCCTTTTACCGGGCACGATGCCATTGCGGTACTGGCCAGCTCGGAATTGCTGCGTGACTTCTTGCTGCACGAGTTTGATGCCACCTATTTTTACCGCAAAATCCGTCAGGTGAAAAAGAACAGCAAGTTTTATTATCGCAAAGTTATTGAAAACCTGCTGCCCCGACATCGCAATGCCCTGGGTTCCATTCTGGTGAATAATGATTTGCAGCTGGACAGCCAGTTTTTTGACGCCAAGCTCAAGAACAATTTACTCAGGGAATTGCTGCGCAATAAACAGGTCAGCCAGCAAGATTTAATGAAACTGGGCATCCAGGTCAATTTACCGCAGGAAAATCGTAGCCAGTTACTGGACTGTTTTGGTCATGGGCTGGTATTTAATGTGATTAGCCAGAAGATTGAAAGCTATGCGGCCAGTGCCATTGCCCTGAATCATAAATTTCTGATTCCGATCTTTGCCAAGGGTAGTGGACTGGTACACATTTCAATGAATGACGAACGTTTTATCGTGGCCATGAATGACCGGCAAGTGATGAAACTGTTCAGGGAACAGGAAACTTTGACCCTAGGCATGCATCCATTGGTAATCAAAAAATATAGTGATTTTTATCTGCTCAGTTATAAAGATTTAAACTTGAGCAATAACGAATATGGCAGCCATCAGTTTGTGGAAGATACTCCGGAAACGGCGCAGTTTATTACCCAGCCCGAACAGGTATCTGCGCTATAACAGACTTGCTCAGGCGTGTGCATAGACAGGGATGTGTTTTCATTTGGCTCACTTGCTTTATCTTTAAATCGGTCTAAGATAGACCTATAAGGCAAGTTCAATTTGCCTAAAATCACATAATAAACAAATAACAGGTGCTAAGGATGAAACTGGATTTTCTACCGGCTGTACTTTTAACCCTGCTGTCTAGCACAGTATCTACTTTAACATTTGCCCAGAGTCCGGATTCGACTTACATGATTATGGGCGGGGGATTGCTTCTGGTTTTTGTCCTAGCAATCTATGTGTTTTATGAAATTCGCAGGTCTGTTCAACTGCATATCAACAAGCCCACTAAATAGTGGGTTTTTACATTTTTAGTGGTTAAATTTGGTTGAAAAAGAATGTAAAACTGGCTTTTAATGGCTGAGCAATCATTTTTTCAATTCATCAGTACACAGCCAAGGAAAGCAGTATGAAAGCCGTATTTTTAGATTATGAATCGCTGGATAAAAATGATCTGGACTTCAGTCAGCTTGAAGCTGTATTTGATGAGCTGACACTTTTTCCAGCGACGACTCCGGCGCAGCTGCTCGAACGGGTGCAAGAGGCAGAGGTCATTATCAGTAATAAGGTGCTGGTCGATGCAGAAACGCTTCAGCAATGTCCACATTTAAAACTGATTCTAATTTCGGCAACCGGCACCAATAATATTAATCTGGTACAGGCGCGTAAGCAGGGCATTGTGGTGTGCAACTGTCAGGGTTATGGCACTGCCGCAGTGGCGCAGCATACATTAAGCTTGATGCTGGCTTTGGCAACCTCATTACTCAAATACGACCGTGCCGTAAAGCAAGGCGAGTGGAATAAGGCTTCGCAATTCTGTTTGCTGGATTTCCCCATTATTGAGCTGTCTGGCAAAACGCTGGGTATTGTCGGTTATGGTGAACTGGGACAGGCTGTGGCAAAGCTGGCTGAAGCTTTCGGCATGAAGGTTCTGGTTGCATCCTTGCCGAACCGTCCAGCTGATGCCAGTCGCATAGCTTTTGCCGAACTGCTGCCGCAAGTCGATTTTTTAACTTTGCATTGTCCCTTAATTGAAGATACCCGTGATTTAATTGATGCCCAGGCTTTCGATGCCATGAAGCCCAGCGCATTTTTAATTAACTGCGCACGCGGTGGAATCGTCAATGAAGCTGCGTTGGCTGATGCTTTATGTCAGGGCAAAATTGCCGGGGCTGCCACTGATGTGCTTACGGTTGAGCCCCCTAAATCGGGCAATGTGCTGTTAGCCGATGACATTCCCAACCTGATCATCAGCCCGCACAGCGCATGGGGCAGTGTGGATGCACGGCAACGGATTGTGCAGCAAATGCAGCAGAATGTGCTGGCCTTTCAAGCAGGACAGCCGATTCGACAGGTCAATTAATCTGTATTAAAAAAGTCTCTCTATGAGAGTAATGTTGATCAGTTAAGGAGTTTAGAAATAAACTCCTTAATTTTTTAGTCATTCATGGCGGAGTCTTACCGTTTTAAACCAGACCCTTGCAGCTCATTGGTTACTTTGGTTTCGCCCTGAGAAGCATTGTTTCGCAAGACCAAATAAATCTTGCGGAGTAATACTCCTC
>DKLL01000191.1 GCA_002455755.1 Acinetobacter sp. UBA6641 | reverse complement strand
TCAATGCCCAATGCGGCACTATCGATAATGTATGCATCTGCTGCTGGCTTGAGTGGGGCGACAGTGCGCTCCATATCACGTTTGTCTCGAGCTTGTATATTAGCTAAAATGTCGTTTATTTTAACATCTAGCCCCATACCCTGCAACTGCTTTACTCGTCGCTCAGCTCGCGATTCAGCCGATGCTGTCAGATAAATCTTGGCTTGTGCTTCCGGAAAGATGGCTGTCGCCATATCACGTCCATCCGCAACCAGCCCCGGAGCTTGTGCAAATGCGCGTTGACGCTCTAATAGCGCCGTTCTAAGCTCAGGAATTGCCGCAACTTTTGAAGCAAATTCTCCAATACGTTCCGTACGGATGGTTTGAGTCACATCTTCACCGTCAAGTTCAACGCGAGTACCCGATTCAGTCGTCACAAATTTTATGTCTAAATTTGTTGCAATTTTAACGCACTNNAATCCAGCAAATCCTGTTGATGTAATGACAGCCCCAGCAGACGATAGAGAGCACCCGAATCAAGCAAATGAAATTGATAGTGTGCTGCCAGTTTAGCGGCAAGGGTGCCTTTTCCCGAACCACTTGGCCCATCTATGGTAATAATTTGAACTGTCATTAATTTTCCACTTTACGCTATACAGTTTTAGCTAATTTTGAAAAACCTAGTTTAATCGCAGATTTAAGCTGTGCAAGGATTAATTTACTCATAAAAGGTGCACGTACCTGCAATTCAATGGTATAGGTGACCAAAGTTTTATCCGCATCTTTTGCTTCAAACTCGATAATACCCAAATGATGTTTCACCAAAGGATTTTTCACAATCTGGTATTCAATACGCTGATTCGGCTCCAGCAAAGTAATTTGTTCCTGTAAAGGCTTGACCGGACCAAAACCCTAACGGCGCACCGCACCCACCCCATCTGGACGCTCAGGATCACTGGAATCTTTAACCCGTTCAACCTGAATCGGAGCAAATGTCACATTGTAGGTAGCATGCTTGGATAACAAATCGAAAACCTGCTCGATGGGTGCGTTAAATTCTTTTTTTACTTGAATAGAATTCATGACTTATCCTAATTTTTATTGACAATAATCGTTGTCATTATAGTTTACATGGTTTGAATTAATGATTCTGACCATTTAGGGACTTTTCTTGTAACTTACGCAATTTTTTTTGCTCACGGCGCATTTTAAAAAAATCGCTGAGCTGTTTAGAGCATTGCTCATCCAGACATCCGGCAGCAAAATTAAACTGATGGTTATAATAGCCGGTTTCCAGTAACTTGCGTGCACTNNTCTTGATACCCTGGCATGAATCAATGCCCCAACACACATGGTACAGGGCTCTAAAGTTACATAAAGAACCGAGTCTTCAGGTAAACGGTAATTATTCAGATGTGCACAGGCCTGGCGCAATGCCTGAACTTCAGCATGTGCCGTCGGATCATTTAAACAAATGGGCGCATTATATCCTGCACCAATAATCTGATTTTGACTGACAATAACTGCACCTACAGGAATCTCTTGTTTTGAGGCTGCAATGGCAGCCTGCTCATAAGCAAACTGCATCCAGTATTCATCAGTCAATTGTGTAGCATCAGTCATATTATTAGCTGATGATTCCATAATGCTTCAACAGATCATTCCAGCTTTGAATATTGGTCACTGGTGGACAATCAGAAAAAATCGTTTTTAAAGAAAAATCACTGCCTTTTTTCCATTCTGGAGACAGGTCTTTATCAACCAAACGTGCCCGCACACCCTCTACAAAATCCGGATGGCGAATCTTCCAGTTGGATATTTGCGTTTCCAGCTCAAAAACTTCATTCCAGGAACGAACACGCTTGCCCCACTGCCATAATAGCCAGGTAATGGCAGCAGTCGCAGGTGAACCTTTTTGCAGGTTTTCACTGGCTTGACGCAACCAGTCGCTACGAGCATCACTCAGTCCGATAATAGATTCATAGTCCTGTTCAAAATTCACCCCACGGCAAACACTATGAATGACATCCAAAGAGTTTTGTAAAGGACCTGGCCCTACAGGACGATGCATACTGTTTAAAGTGTCATCAATGGCACGAAAATCACCGGCTGGGTAATGTCCCCAATCAATATTAATGACCTTTTCAAGTACACTATCACGCTGCGCATCACAAATATGGGTGGCCCATCCAATACCATAAGCACCCGCTGCAGTCATAATCGAGCCAGTTAAGCCGGTAAATAAACCAATCGCGCCACGATCTGCGAGAAAGCGCGTAGCACCCACATCGGGATACAGGCCAATGTTAATTTCAGGCATCGCCAGACGCGAATAAGGGGTAACCAAACGGAATGGTGCAGCCATAAACAGGCCCAAACCGCCCCCCATCACATAACCTTCGCCCCACACCAACACCGGCTTGGCATAATTATGAAGTAACAGGTCTAATGCATATTCCTGTTCAAAGAATTTATTGGCAGTGGCCACTTCGTCATTGATGACTAGCTGACGCAGTTTACGTACATCACCACCGGCACAGAAAGCTTTCGGGGTAGTTGAATCCAGCCAAATCGCTTTTACCGCATCATCATAATGAAAATCCTGGAACACCTGTAAAAGTGCAGTAACGATAGATTCATCCAGGGCATGCAAAGATTTCGGCCGGTTCAGACGAACTATGCGCCAGCCATTTTTTGCTTCTTCTACAATAAGATCGGGATGATAATTTTTTAATTCAGGAGATTGTGTCATGCGTCCAGCTGCCAATTTATAGGCTCAATGCCATTTTGTTTCAGATAATTATTTGCTTTTGAAAAGACTTTACAACCAAAAAAACCACCACGGTTTGCTGACAAAGGCGAAGGATGTGCAGCTTTTAATACCAGATGCTTATTTTGATCGATGCGTTGTCCCTTACGTTGCGCATACGCACCCCAAAGGATAAATACAATGTGTTCACACTGCTCGTTTAAAACATCAATCACATGATCAGTAAAATCTTCCCAACCACGTTTTTGATGTGATGTCGGCTGTCCTGCCTCAACAGTCAATACTGCATTGAGCAATAATACTCCTTGTTCAGCCCAACGGGTCAAATCCCCATGCTTGGGAACAGGAATACCAAGGTCGGTATTTAATTCATGAAAAATATTACGTAAAGATGGGGGTAATGCAACCCCTCTTTGCACTGAAAAACTTAAACCATGCGCCTGATTTGGGCCATGATACGGATCCTGCCCCAGAATAACGACTTTAACACGGTTAAATGGCGTGGTATTTAACGCATTAAAGATCAGTGAACTGGGTGGATAGATAATTTTTTCTGATTGTTTTTCAGTTACTAGAAACTGTTTTAACTCATCCATTTGAGTGCTGAGCAAAAATTCGCTCAAGGCATTCTTCCAACTTGCCTCTAACTGGATTTTATCGAGTTTCGTTTGCTGCGGTTCAGTTAAAGACATACTTGCTTCCTAATTCTTCGTTCAATATACCCATTGATTGAATAATCTTTAGATTTTCACTTGAATATCTACCGTTGGGTTTTGGAATTTAAGGCCTTGTTGTAATTTTTCATACATCGCCGGATCAGTCCATTCCGCTTGAACCTGTTCAGAAAACACGATTTGATCAAGGCTGAGCATACCCATTTGCTCATTTTCAATGTCTTCGATAAAGCTTTGCGCATAGCCTGTATCGGTTTCATGCACAATCACCGAATAGACCTCTACATCACCTTCCCCGTTTTGGGTAATAGTAGATGCAAGCACTTGTTGTGCCAGATAAAAGAAAATACGGGAAAACTGTTCTGCAGAGGGTGAAACGGGTAAAGACACCCAGCGTGCACTAAATTTTTTACAGGCAGCAATATATTCAGCATCATCATGTTGCCAGAAGCAGATCGCATGATCAAAACTATCAAAAATATCTTTGATCACGCCTTTTAATAATCCGAAGTCATAGACCATTTGACCATGATCAAGCTTCGAAGCCTTAAGCAATAATTCAACCTTATAGCTATGACCATGAATCGAACGCTTACAGCGATCCGATGTGCAATTTCGCACAATATGAGCATTTTCAAACTTAAATAACTTACGAATTAACATGTGCCGTGATGCAATCAAAAATCTGTGAATTAAAATCAATTATAAAGCAAATGCGAAAGTTATAAAGTAAAAGTGGCAATCTGCGCATGAATTTTACTGTTCACCATCATTGGAGAAGCACATCCAGATTCAGAAATGACTGTGCCATTTTTTTGCCACGTCGTGTTTAGGCTCATCAAAATAGCCCCATACTGCGAGATGCCACATAAACCGTCTTATCCTGTCGCACCAAATCACTACTGAACTGGCGTTTGCGTCCGCTGAGCATCATTTCAATTTTGGCTTTAAAATACTCGGATTTCACACCCAACAGATTACTGGCTTCCCCACGAACATCACCACTGACCTGATTAAAAGGCTCAATTGCCCATAGATCATTTACATTTGCAAAATACTCCAAATTGCTTTGGCGTTGTTGCAACACCTGTTGTACCGCCTTGACATCCAGTTTCGGATCAAGACTTGCCAGCAGCAGTGCCGGAGCAGTATTTACATTTACCTTCGTGTCGGACGTCGGTACGGCAGTCACATAATCCGCAATTTGCAGATATTTTGCACCTTCAAAACCACGCACCAGCTTAAGTTCTTCTCCACTATGAAATTTACTGTTTGCCGGTAAATAACCTTGTGCCAATCCCTGATAATAGCTTGCTTCAGCACCCATTGCGCCAATGGTTTCATTATCCAGATCTTGCCAGTCAATTACGGCTTCACTCAAACTTTCTGGCAACCCTACACGCAGCAGCAATTTTTCAAACCAGGCTTTTGCCTGAGGATTGGGTGTACCATCTGCATTCAGCAAGCTGTTTAAATTAAACTTTCCTGATTGATCTTCCAAGGTTCCGGATACAAAACCATCCTCTACAGGGAACACCGGCATAGGCTTGGCCCAGTTTTCCTGTAAGTGATCAATATCACCGGCATTTTCCGCATCATTAACCAACAGTTCTGAAAAAAAGGCTTCTGCACTTTTGGCATATAACAGTAACTGGTTTTGACGCATCAAATATGCCGTGTTTTCAGCTGTATTGGCCTGTCTTTTGGCAATGGTCGCAGCCAGGATGGTGGCTAATGCCACCATGACCAAAATTGTAATTAAGGCAATACCCTGTTGCGGTTTCATGTTCAATTGAATCAAACCTTATGATGTAGAGTTATTTGCATTGCTATTTGCATTGTTATCCGGATTGCTGTTTTGCTGTTTTAAATAATCAGTGTTTAATAAACTGAAAATCCACTCATAGGCCACATCTTTGACGGTCAGTTTGATTTTAATGCCTTTAGGTAAGATCTGTTTTTGCGTAGCATCATTTAAATCGACCTGACCCTCTGGCCATGCATTGATTTCATTCGGATTTAATCCCACAATTTCAAACTGGTCAACATCATTTAACAATACACTGGATTCAGGCTGATCGCGCCCGGTACTATTTAAATTGCGATACTTTAATCGGTAAAGTTTCTTTTCATCAGCACGATATTGGTATTCAACCCGCTCATCTGGAGATATCCCCTGATTTAAGGGATCGGTCACCCCGATTTTACTAAAATTAAAACGACCATTTTGTAGCACCAAAGCAGGCTGAATATCCCCATTGATATTCGCATTGAATGGTACAGCCTGAACGGTATCACGCAGAATTTGCTGATACGCTTCTTGTAATTGTCCTAAATTCACTTCATGTTGAGTATTACGGTCTTTCACTTTAATTAGGTAATCAAATACTTTCCAGCCCAATGCAGAAAGTACCGTAAATATGGCAATCGCGACCAATAATTCAACCAAGGTAAATCCTGAGCGAGGATTAACGAAACAACGTTTCGTCCGAGCGCAAGAGCAAGAACTGTGTTCGGAGTGGGCACGGATAATTCGAGTAACACTCGAACGTGCCGCAAGTCCGAAAGCTGTGCTTGAGGAGCGAGAATTATGCTTTGACTGAGTGCAAGAAGAACGGCCCTGCTGCGAGTGTATCGTTTGATTTTTTTTATTTTTTAACCACATCAAACTTTAGCCTTATAGTTAAAAAAAACCAGATGGGTAATTCCAGACTCTACTTTGCCTGTATCTGCATTAAAGGAACTGATTTGCACTTCAACACGCTGTACATTCGGGCTAATGGTGGATTGTGCTGATTTATCAATTTGCCAGGTTGCACCTTGCTGGGTGACCTGTTTGGATTGAGTCCCTTGCAACCATTCCTGATTAATTTCCATCACAGCAACTTCATTCAATGCCACAAATTGCGCTTTGGTTCTTAAAATTGCATTCGAAGTTGCTTGGGTATATTGCATGGCCACTTTGGTGAATGCGATAGCTGCCGTCGCAAAAATAGCTAAAGCCACCATGACTTCCAATAGCGTAAATCCTGAGCAGCGATCAGTGAAACGCTGTTTCACCGCTGCGCAAGACGAAGAGCTATGCTCGGAGTGCACACGATTAATTCGACTAATACTCGACCTGATCGGCATTGTCGCGCAAGAAAGTCCGAAAGCTATATCTGAGGTGCAGTAATGCTTTAAGTATTTAGCTTTCATTAATTTTACCCAGATGATCAATCTCGATTTCTTCACCAATCGGACGCTGCTCGAAATAAAACTGAATCCGTACCGGTTTGGCCTCGCCATTGCCCAGCCATACCAATTTAGGTGCATTGGAATTCAGCAAATCGTCATTATTGGCATTTTCATGGCGATGATCGAGGGCAGTAATACTGAATGAAACATGCTCAGGCAAAGTTCGCTCGGGAAATTCTGAATACTTCTGCCATTTTTTATTTTCAGTCAAAGTAGCATTTTGTTTATTTTGCAAGGATGGGATTAAATATTCCATTACCCCATAATGAAACGGCGATACATCTGTGGCACTGTGTACATCCAGGGCAAAAATCCGTGCCTGATCATTGGCTTCACGGTTAATCCTGTGTAAATCCATCATAAACACTTCCCGTGCCTGCATCGCTTTACGCTGGTCTACTCCGTTAATATTGGTCAGAATTAAAGATGCCATGATTGCCATAATCACGATAACCACCATCAACTCGATCAAAGTAAAACCACGAATTGAAAATGATCGGATTGGTTTCATGGCATACCTTTAAGTAAACTGTTCCGCAGAACTGACCTGCTTGGGCATTGCCAAGGCCTGATCAATATAAGCTACGCGTAATGTGTCACGTGAACCTAAATAGCGCTGGTAAAAACTGGAATTCAGAATAGCTGCAGCGCCATGCGTTAGGGCCCAAATAGATGCCAGATAATCGCGTGTAGACATGCCACTTTGAATACTTTCCAGATAGCTTTCAGTCATACGGATAATAATGCGCAACCGCTGTTTTCTGACCTGATACAGTTCGCTAAATAAAAGATTGATCCCTATACCGGTGGTAGAAAGACGTTCTTCAATTTGATGGAACAGTACTGTGCGCTCAGGATGATGTAAATGATGCAGCATAAAGAAGGCCAGATGCTCCGGAAAGGCTTTTTCGGTATCCTTAATCATCTCGAGCAACATGTTCTCATTACGAATAATGAGTAGCATGTAAAGCTCATCCTTACTTTGAAAATGTTTATATAGAGTTCCCTTTGCCAGATCGAGTTCTGCTGCCAACGCATCTAGCGTCATCCCTGATTCGCCATTTTCTAACAGCAGCTGCTCTGCAACCTGAAAAATTAACGCTTCTCTTGCTCGAAATTGAGCCTGACGATCCATCTTCACTCTGTAATTCTCTTCTGCGCTTATATCAATTTAAATTATTTACTTTAAATTAAGGAGGTTTTCAAAGTTCCGCATTGTAATGAAAGCAATTTCATCAACGGACTTATCATATACATCACTTAAGGCTTTGGCTACATAGGGGACGTATTTTGGCTCATTAGACTTACCTCTATAGGGAAATGGTGCCAGATAAGGACTATCCGTCTCAATTAACACCCGATCCAGTGGCACCTGTTTTACCACATCACGTAAATCCTGGGCATTTTTAAAAGAAACGATTCCGGAAAATGACACATAATAACCACAATCCAGCACAGCTTTAGCGGTTTCCCAATCTTCAGTAAAACAGTGCAAAATACCATGCGTCGATTTTTCAGCCCGAATGATATCTACCGTATCCTGCTTGGCTGCCCGAGTATGTACCACCACCGGTTTTTTTACTGCCTGAGAAGCATGTATATGCCGTGCAAAACACTGTTTCTGTTCGGCAATGAAATCGGTACTATGAAAATAATCCAGACCGGTTTCACCAATTGCCCAGACCTTGTCAGGCTGTGCCAGCTCGATTAAATAATCTATAGTAGCACGTGCCATGGTCACAGGATCTTCACAGGGATGAACCCCAACACTATATCCCACATCTGTATGGCGTGCTGCAATTTTTGCAAGCTCGATATGATCGTCCAGATCAACCGAGATCGTCATGAATTTGGATACCCCTGCTTCACGCGCCTGAGCTAATGCCAGATCCAGATCACCATCATAAGGGGTTAAATCCAGCATGGTTAAATGGCAGTGAGTATCTACAAACACGGTGATATCCTAAATTCTGAAAACATCTACATAGTGTAACTAGTTCGGCCCTCAGACTTAATACCGGCAAGTATCTTTTCAGCCTCTGATTTGTAATAAACCCCCTTTTCCCCGGTCAATTGCATACCAAAACCTTGCAATTTGACGCCATTTTGCTTTTGAGAGATCCATACCACCTTACCGGTTAAAGGAATTTTTTGTGATTGTTCCGGTAATGTTGCCAGTACAAATACTTCTTCACCCAGCTTCACCGGCTGCTTGGTCGGAATAAATAATCCCCCACCAACGATATAAGGCATATAACTGGCATACAAAGTTTCTTTATCCGGGATATTGGCATGGATAATACCGCCCATACGTGGTTGCATTTTTATTCCCCCTTAAAATATTTAAACGTCCATTAATTTTATAAACAATTCATCAAGCACCAAATTGCTTTGTACATTTTGCTCAATATATTGTTTAGTTTGCTGCAAATCAGAATAAACCGTAAATAAAAATTCCAACGTATATTGTTCTGATAATCCGCTCAAGTCCAAATCCGAGTTTTTAACTTGCTGATTGAGCTTGACACAAATTAAATCTGACAACAAGTATTCAAACATTTGCGTAAAATCGCTAAAGCTCAAAGTTTTGTTCCACTTCGTTGCAATGGTGATGGGCATATTTTTTTGCGCGACCAGTTTTTGCCAGTCAGATAAAAATTCCTGCCGTTTAGTTAGCCATTCAGTTTCAGCCAATTGCATGGCTTGTAAAGGCATCTGATTAGACAGGTTCATCAATAACTGTTTTTTTGTTTGATCCAGATCAGGTAAATGTTCAGTTAAATAATGCTCTGCCTGCGTTTCCGTTATACGATCCAGGGCAAAATGCTGTAGACGGCTACGAATGGTCGCTGGCAGTTTCAGATAATGATCTGCCAATAAAATAATCACCACCCGTTCACCCGGTTCTTCCAGGGTTTTCAGCAAGGCATTGGCTGAAGCAATATTTAGGGCTTCTGCTGGCTCAATCACGATCACACGCCAGCCATCTACCGTTTGCTGCACAAAAGGCAATAAATCACGAATTTTTTCAATCCTGATTTTGGCATTTTGCTTTTTGTTTTCTTCATCCGTACTGATATAGACATAGTTGGGATGGGTATCCGACTTTAACCATAAACAACTGCCACATTCACCACAAGGTGCATTTTTTTCATGACGATTGTTGCATAACACCCAAACCAAAAAATAGTGTGCAAAAGCTTCCTTGCCACAGCCTTTTTTGCCATAAAAAAGCAGGCCATGACCCAGTTTGGGAAAGCGTCCGGTCAAGGTATCCCAAACCGTTTGCTGCCATGGGTAAACTTGTGCCACCACATTATTTTGCATTGGGAAATTCACCTTATTGGAAGCAGGAAACATCCATCTGATTCAGACGATCCAGATCTGCCTGGGTATCTACACCCGGTGGCAAGTTTGCTTCTGCAACAGCAATCGCGTTACGATGACCATTTTCCAGTACACGTAATTGTTCCAGACTTTCCAGTTTTTCCAGTACGCCCATATCCCAAGACACATATTCTTGCAGCAAATTCANNAATCGGCTCACAGAGTGTCGACATGGAAGATTCTGGTTGCGATTCCAATAATTGCGCCACCTGCTGCACCAATTGAGCAGGAAGCAAGGGTTCATCCCCTTGTACATTGACGATAATGTCTTCACTCGCCCAACCTTTAATGCGGGCAACTTCACTTAAACGGTCGGTGCCAGACGGATGATCTGCACTGGTGATAACCACATCCACACCTTCTGCACGGCAAACTTCTGCAATACGCTCATCATCGGTTGCAACACATAAATCATCAAAACCAGCCACTTTTTTTGCCTGATCCACCACACGTAAAATCATCGGACGGCCATGAATCTCCAATAGCGGTTTGCCCGGCAAACGCGAACTTGCAAAACGTGCTGGAATAACAATATGTTTCATAAACAATGAACCTTAAGAAATTTGAATACCGAGTTGCTGTAACTGTTGATGCAAAACACCATAGCATTGTGGTGAAAGTACCGCCTCAACAGGAACCACCCATATTTCCCGTTTAAAATCTGGATTTTGCTTTAATAAGGGCAGCAGTTTTACCGCATCTTTCTCAGTGGTAATGATGGGATTATTATCTTCAAACTGTAGATCCGTAATTTCATAATCATAATGATCAGGAAACTCATGACACTGAAACTGATGAATACCCATGGACTCTAAAGTGTTATAAAAACGCTGTGGAAAACCGATACCGACCACAGCATAAAAATTATCGGCAGGATTAAAAGATCTTTCATCCAGCGCATTGAGCAAATAAGGCGCAGCAACTTCTAAATGCATATGCAGTGCAGAATTTGGCTGACTGGCATGCTCAATGACGGTCGCCGTTGTTAAGCGGCTTGGAGGTTCGCGCAAATATCCTTCAGGCAATAACTTTTGATTACCCAAACCACGAGTCTGATCCAGCACAATCCACTCAATCTGGCGTGCCAAAGCCCAGTGCTGCAAACCGTCATCACTGATAATTAAATCCAGCTCATGCTTAGACAACAAATATTCAATACTACGCTGACGGTTGGAACCCACCACCATGGGCACACCCGTAGACTGAACAATCAGACAAGGTTCATCCCCAACAGTCTCTGGTAGCGACTCCAGATCGACATAAGCGGGAAAAGGTCCTTTTCCCCCATAGCCGCGACTAATCACACCAACACGAACATTTTGACTTTGTAGATAATTGACCAACTGAATCAGCAGCGGTGTTTTACCACTGCCACCGACCGTAATATTGCCAATCACCATCACCGGAACTGGAGATTGATAACTGGTTTTTAGGCCCAATTGGTAAAGTTTTTTGTTCAGTAAAAAACCACCACGATAAATCCATGACAAAGGTCTAAGCACAATCAACCACTTGGCCTGTTTATTCCAAGCATCCTGAATCAATTGTGCGAATGACATAGATCAATGTTCCTCGAAATTACGCTGATGCAACTGGTAATAAGCACCATGTTTGGCAATCAACTCTGCATGCGTACCTTGCTCGACAATACTACCGTGATCCATCACCACAATACGATCCGCATTTTCAATGGTAGATAAACGATGTGCAATGACAATGGTGGTTCGGTCTTGCATGGCTGCATCAAATGCTTTCTGGATAAAATATTCTGATTCATTATCCAGCGCACTGGTCGCTTCGTCCAGAATCAGGATCGGTGCATTTTTCAAAATGGCACGTGCAATGGCAATACGCTGGCGCTGTCCACCCGAAAGATTTAACCCTTGTGCGCCTAATGGAGTATCGTAACCTTGTGGCAAAGCCATAATAAAATCATGTGCATAAGCTGCTTTCGCTGCTGCAATGATGTCTGCGTCTGTTGCACCTTCAAGCTGCCCATAGGCGATATTTT
>DKLL01000045.1 GCA_002455755.1 Acinetobacter sp. UBA6641 | reverse complement strand
CAGAAACTTGCCAGCAATGTGCGGCAGAATGCCGCAAAATGGCCGTCTGATCTTTAACTTTTGGTTCTAGCTATCTGTTGGGTTAGCTGAACCATTTAGTTAAAAAGACTTCTATAAAAAACCCGCGAGCCTAGCTTGCGGGTTTTTTATCTAAAATTTAAAAAATCTTAGAACAGACGGTTCATACCATTTAATGTCGCTACACGGTACGCTTCCGCCATGGTCGGATAGTTGAATGTAGTTTCAACAAAATACTTGATGGTATTGTTTGGACTGTTCATCACGGCCTGACCAATGTGGATAATCTCTGAGGCATTATTACCGAAGCAATGTACACCCAGAACTTCCAACGTATCGCGATGGAACAGGATTTTTAATTCGCCAACAGTATCTCCGGTAATCTGTGCACGTGCCAGATGACGGAAAGATGCCTGACCCACTTCGTAAGGAATTTTTTCTTCTGTCAGCTGTTGTTCAGTCTTACCAATCGAAGAAATTTCCGGAATGGTATAGATACCTGTCGGAATATCCGTTACCGGTTTAACATTCTCTTCACCGCTCATGTTTGAACCGGCGCAGCGCCCTTGGTCGTAAGCAGCAGATGCCAGGGATGGCCAGCCAATCACATCGCCAGCAGCGTAGATATTTTCTACTTCTGTCTGGTACTGTTCATTTACTGTCAGTTGACCACGGCTGTTTGGCTTAATGCCTACATTTTCAAGTCCTAAACCATCAGTATTACCCTGAACGACCATTACACCATAAGGATGGCATCTGCTTTAATTTTCTTGCCACTTTGTAAATGCATAATCACGTGATCATCAAATGTTTCAAGATGATCGAGTTGCTCGTTATGGCGAATCAATACCCCCTGCTCGCGCAAACGGTAAGACAAGGCATCGGAAATTTCATCATCCAAATAACTGAGTAATTTGTGCTGAGTGTTGATCAGATCAACTTTATGGTCCAGACCAATGAAGATGGATGCATATTCACAACCAATCACACCGGCGCCATAAATGATAATTTTTTGGATGGAAAAATCCAGATCCAGAATTTTGTCTGAATCGAATACACGTGGGTGATTAAAATCAAGCGCCGCTGGACGGTATGGACGTGAACCTGTCGCGATCACTAATTGCTGGAAAATGATTGTTTCTGTTATGCCTTCAGGACTAAATATGAGTACCGTATTTTTATCCTGGATGTAGGCACGACCATGATAAATATCAATCTTGTTGCGGTCATAAAAACGGGAGTGGGTTTCAACCTGTTGCTGAATCACTTTATGGGCATTACGCAATACCTGTTTCATGGTGAACTGTTTCCAGTCACCCACTTTCTGGAACATTGGATCACGCTGGTAACGCAAAATGCTCGATACTGTTTGACGTAATGCTTTACTTGGAATGGTTCCTACATGCGTACAGTTACCACCCAACTGCTCACGTATATCAACAATTGCAACACGCTTGCCAGATTTGGCAAGTTTCATTGCCGCGCCTTCACCCGCAGGGCCTGAACCGAGAACTACCGCATCGTATTTAACGAAAGTTCCACTAACGACCTCTTTTTTACGTGGCATTCAACGCTCCTATCTTCAATATTGGTCTATCTTGGCTATATTATGACGTAAATACTCGCAATTTTCTGTATTTACCTCACATATATTAAGTGATGACTACATTTATTAAATGAATATCCTTTTTGCCCCATTTAGACTCAAGTCCGTTATAATGAGAGACTTAATATATCTAGTATCTCCCCCGTCAAAAAACAGTGGAAAAGTTGAATATGTCTGAAAACCGTAAACCTGAACAGGGTGTCAAACTTCGTGGCGCAGAAAAAGTCGCTCGTATTCCTGTAAAAGTTGTACCTACGGTTGAAACGCCACGCAAGCCGGACTGGATTCGCGTCAAGATGGCGGCTCCAGATGAAGTTCAACGCATCAAAACCACCTTGCGTGCACAAAAACTGCATACGGTCTGTGAAGAAGCCGCCTGCCCCAACCTGCCTGAATGTTTTGGTGGCGGTACCGCAACCTTTATGATTATGGGTGATATCTGTACCCGTCGCTGCCCTTTCTGTGACGTGGCACATGGCCGTCCGAACGCGCTTGATCCGGATGAACCGCGTCATATGGCGGAAACCATTGCCAACCTGGGCCTAAAATATGCGGTCATCACTTCGGTTGACCGTGATGATCTCAGAGATGGCGGTGCACAGCATTTTGTGGACTGCATTAAAGAAGCGCGCAGCTTAAGCCCGAAAACCCTACTAGAAATTCTGGTTCCGGATTTCCGTGGCAGTATGGATGTGGCACTTCGCATTATGACCGAATGCCCACCAGACGTTTTTAACCACAACATTGAAACTGTGCCGCGCCTGTATAAAGCGATGCGTCCGGGTTCAGACTATCAGCACTCTTTAAACTTGTTGAAAATGTTTAAGGAATATTGCCCGGATGTTCCAACCAAATGTGGCTTGATGGTCGGCATTGGTGAAACTGAAGAAGAAGTGATTGCGCTGCTGGATGACTTAAAAGCCCATGATGTCGATTACGTGACTATTGGCCAGTATTTACAGCCTTCTAAGGAACATGCTCCGATTGACCGTTTCGTGACTCCAGAAGAATTTGAACGCTATACCGCCCACGGTCAGAAACTTGGATTCAAGAATATCTGGGCTGCACCGATGGTTCGTTCAAGTTACTTTGCCGACCGTCAATATTATGGTGAACCGGTTCCAGCGGTACGTCGTAAAACTGATCCAGCGAAAAAAATTGCGGTTCAGACTATTGAAGCTTAATTTAAGCTCAGCTTAAAAAACTATCTGATTGATAAATGCCAATCTCCTTCACAGCGATTGGCATTTTTACTTTTGATCTTAAAAAGATTGTAAAATATAGACATAAAAAATCCCCTATCGAAATAGAGGATTTTTAAGATACAAAGCTTAAGCTGCTTGAACCGGTACACCACTATGGAAACGAAAAGTATCGTCTTCTGACAGGATCAGATTTTTTTCCACTTCACGGATATGCTCAATGCGTCCCTGAATGTCTTCTTCCGGATCTTTCATTTTCGAAGTTTTAGCCACCTCTAAAGCCAGTGCCAGATAGTCTTCATAATGACGCGATTCAGACTTGAGCAGGTAACGGTAATAGCGTCCTAACTCTTCATCAACCAGTGGTGCAAGCGCATAAAAACGCTCACAAGAACGTGCTTCTACAAAGGCGCCAATAATCAGGATATCGATTAAAGCTTCAGGCTCATAAGTACGGATTTCCTTACGCAGAATGCCTGCATAACGACCTGCACTCAAGGCTTTCCATTCCTGTCCGCGTTTAGACATGAATTCCAGCACCTGCTCATAATGCAGCATTTCTTCACGTACTAACTGCGCCAATTTGACCTGCAAGTCGGTAAAAAAGCTGTAATNNAACACCGCATCGGCAATAATAGAATGACCGATATTGAGTTCATGAATCTGTGGAATTGCGGCAATTGGCGTGACATTGTCCAGGTTCAAACCATGACCTGCATTCACGATCAGACCTTTCGCAGCTGCATATTCCGCGCCTTTGACAATACGCTCAAGTTCATGCTGCTGGGCTTCTGCGGTTTCAGCATCGGCATAGGCACCGGTATGTAACTCGATGGTTGGCGCACCGCAAGCCACGGCTGCGTCAATCTGCTCAAAGTCAGCATCAATAAACAAAGACACTTCACAGCCAATGGCAGACAAGGCCTGAGTCGCGGCTTTAACGTCCTCAAAATGCCCCACCACATCCAGACCACCTTCAGTGGTCACTTCCTGACGCTTTTCTGGAACAAGGCACACATGATGCGGCTTGATTTCCTTGGCAAATTCTACCATCTCAGCCGTCACAGCCATTTCCAGGTTCATATGCGTTTTCAATAACGGACGCATACGACGCACATCATCATCCTGAATGTGACGACGGTCTTCACGCAAATGCAGGGTAATCCCCTCTGCGCCTGCCTGTTCGCAAATTAAAGCAGCATTCACTGGATCTGGATAAGTGGTTCCGCGCGCCTGCCGCAGAGTCGCCACATGGTCAATATTTACACCAAGCAATGCAGCCATAACAATTTCCTAACCATGTTTAAAATTAAGATTGAGATTGAGTATTTTGAATCCACAATTGACGGCTTTTCAGCGGTCGGTCGCCCAAAAGAGCGGTAATGATCTGCCGATACAGCTTAGTCAATAATTGTAACTGCTCATGATTGAAATCCCCACCCTTTTCATAATCACGCATAGACAGAATTTGCTGTCCCGATAAAGTCGAACGTGACTGTTGCACTGTAGGAATAAAACCATCATTGAGCTGAAACAGATAAGATTGCGATTCCTGAATTTCATGTTGCTGCGCATCCACGGTAAAATCAAGTGCATAGCCGAGTTCTTCTAAAAGTGCATGTTCGAACTGACGCAAAATCTGTCTTAAGAAAAGATCAGGATGCTCTTGCTGTGCCAATTGTTGCAATTGCTGCAAGGTCTGATGATACTGCACAAAAGTTTGCGGCATTTCCACTTCAACCGGGCACAGGCGCAGGATAATTTCATTCAGATAAAAACCGGAAAAAAAGGCATCGCCAAAAAAGAAAATCGGCTGATTGACAATTTCCAGCTTGGTAAAATTTTTAAGCTCAGATTTACCTGAAGCCTGCAGGCAAATCGGTTGGTATTGCGGTGGTGGCGTTTGTCTTAAAATTCCATCCACACGGCCGTATTCCTGAGTAAACAGATGCACAATATGGCTGCGCTCACGGTATTTACGATGATGGATTAAATAGCCATGCAAGGTTTCATTGCGCATAAAGAATGAAATCTAATCCTTTTTCTTTTCCGGATCAGAATCTTCATCCTCCCCATCCGGAATGACGGCACCTACCACAGCTGCCGTACCTTTAACCACGCCTTTCGTGGTTTTATAAGCCACTTTTACCGGAACTGTAACAATCTTGTGAATACAGCCTTGCAGGAACAATACACATGCCACAACAGTCAGTACTTTAATCATTACAGTTCCTTTCAAAGTAAAAACTCAGATCTTAGATATCACTATAACCCAAGCTTTTTAATGCACGCTCATCGTCAGACCAGCCACCTTTGACTTTCACCCAAAGGGTCAGCATGATTTTCTGTTCAAACATTTTTTCCATGTCGGTACGGGCATCCATACCGATTTTCTTCAATTTTGAACCTTTTTCACCAATCACGATAGCCTTTTGACCAGGACGATCCACAAAAATGGTCGCATCAATATAGGTACAGGCTGCTTTTGGACGACCGGTTTTTGGATTGATGGTTGCTTCTTCAGTCTTGAAAGATTCAATCTGCACGGTCAAATCATACGGCAGTTCTTCACCCAGTTGACGCATGATTTTTTCACGGATGACTTCCGAAGCAAGGAAACGTTCTGAGCGGTCGGTGATTTGATCCAGTGAATAAAGTGGCGGCTGGAAGGGCAAATACTTTTCAATGGTATTACGCAAATGCTCAAGGTTGGCACCACGTAACGCCGATACAGGTACGATCTCGGCAAAGTTCATCAATTTTGCACGTTCCTGAATTAATGGAAGTGCCTGATTTTTGTTGTCAAAAGTATCCAGCTTGTTGATGACAAGAATCACCGGCATTTCTGCGTTTTTCAGTTTTTCCAGCACCAGTTCATCATTTTGGGTCCACTTTTGCGCATCAACCACGAATAATACCAAGTTCACATCACGCAGCGCAGAATATGCAGCACGGTTCATCATTTTATTGATGGCACGCACTTCTTTCTTATGCATCCCCGGCGTATCGACAAAAACTGCCTGAGATTTTTCACGGCTATCAATCCCGACAATCTTGTGGCGCGTGGTTTGCGGTTTACGTGAGGTGATTGAAAGTTTTTGACCCAGCAAATGGTTCATTAATGTTGATTTACCCACATTTGGGCGTCCAACAATAGCAACAAAACCACTTTTAAAATCAGAAGGAATGGTCGTTCCTTGAGAACTAAAGAATTGATTAATTAAATCGTTACCGCTCTCTTGCGGCTCGTGATCAGCATCGTTGTGATCGGAATGAGTAGTCATTAAGACTTT
>DKLL01000170.1:836-3157 GCA_002455755.1 Acinetobacter sp. UBA6641 | reverse complement strand
CAGCAGAACCTTCTGCACAAGAAATTGCAAACAAGCTTCTGGGGCATATCAAGGCATTAGGCTTGCCTGTAACAGGGCTATCTGTCAGTTATAACGGAAATAGCGACCTGGCGACCATTAAAGGACAGGTACAAAGCCAGGCGGACCGCGAAAAAATTATATTAGCTGTCGGAAATGTGGATCATGTCGCGAAAGTGGATGATCAGATGACGGTCGCAACACCAGAACCCGCAAGCAAATTTTATACGGTTAAATCGGGCGATACCCTGTCCAAGATTTCAAAAGAATATTATGGTGATGCCAATCAATATAACAAAATATTTGAAGCTAACCGTCCACTGTTAAAAGATGCGGATGATATTTTTCCTGGTCAAGTACTGCGTATTCCTGCTTAAGCGGGACTGTATGGAAAAGGCGCTTCGAGCGCCTTTTTTATCGTAATTTGTGTTGTAATTTAAGCCTGGCAAGTTGTTTTCTATCTGAAAATTTTTTAGGGTTCAAATAATAGTGTTGCACCAGAATCTGAATCAGTTTTCTGCGATTCTCTTTATTGAACATATTCAGATCAATATGTGCCATTTTGTATTGCTTGCGAAATTCAGGTTTTAAAATAAATCCGATACTGCTCGTTTTCCACTGTTGCTCTTGGCCAGATAGTTTTGCTTTAGATGAATTAGGTACACGATATTTTGAGATATGGGAACAGTAAAGCTGGGTTCTTAACAGCTTATTGCGCTGCACCAGTTTCTTGAGCTCTATTCCAAAACTTTGTATGGAGATGGTTTGGCTGGTCACTACTAATTTCATATTCATCGCCATCAATGCCAGCATTATGATCAGCATGACCATGAACCAGCCCGGCATAGCTTGATGTAATAAATACTGAATCAGACTGCTAAAATCCTGAACCAGAGCAAAGGTGCTAAGTGAGTGCTGCGCTAAAACAATAAATATGGCAGGAATAAAGATGAGCCCGATAAAATAGCGGGGCAGATAACGGCATTGAAATAGTGGATATTCAGTTGCTATGTCCATGAAGTATCACCTTTCAAGAAAAGTATAGATAGGGCTTGATTGCTATTTTCATTGCAATGGCTGTTCCATGGTAGGACAGATATTGCCTGAAAGAGGTATACATTTGCCTACGGTAATGAATGATATTTAAATTTTTTAACGCTTTTTTAGTATCCTGTTTTTTTTCAATACTCTATTTTAAGTTTCTGAGTTTGCAAGGATTTATCTATTTTGTTGTAGATTTGAATAGGAAGGTAAATGCGGTTGTTGATTGTTTAAATAGCTACTCTTTACGGTTTTCTATGATATTTCGATCTCTATATTTTACGGCAATATAAACTTGATGGGTTATATCGCTATATAGACTAAATTTATGAAATTTTCAGGCACAAATTTTGCTGGTTGTTATTCAAATTATTTGAATGAACGGTAAAAAATGAGCTATCAAATTCATCCTTGTACAGGAAATTCAGCAGCAGGTTTTATAATTCTGTCATCCGGTCTGGGCGGACATGCCAGTTTCTGGAAACCTCAAATTGAAGTATTCACCCCATATTTTCATGTTTTAACTTATGATCAGGAAGGCTGTCATGCCGATTCCTCCATTTTGCCAGATCATTATACAATTACCGATATGGCGGGACAGTTGCTGGGCATTCTAAAACGGGAAAAGATCCAGTCTTTTCATTTTATTGGACATGCAATTGGCGGATTTATTGGGGCCGAACTGGCGCTAGCTATAAACTCAGCGGAACTGAAACTACTCAGCCTGACCTGTATTAACTCTTGGGATGAACTTGATCCACATACCCAAAAATGTTTTGAAGCACGGGTTCATTTATTAAAGTCTGCTGGCCCGGAAGCCTATGTCAGAGCACAGGGCTTGTTTTTATATCCACCGGCATGGATTTCAACACATCATCAACATTTAACCACTTTGGAAAATATTCAGCTTGAAGATTTTCCACCTTCGGAAAATGTGCTCAAGCGAATTCAGGCAGCACAGCAATTTAAAATCAATGATCAGCATAGGCAGGCATTGCGGCACAGCCAGCTACATTTTATTGCCAACCAGGATGATTTTTTGGTTCCTGTCCACCAGTCGAGTAATTTAAAGCAGCGACTTGGTCATGGGCAACTGAGCATTTTGGCTTCAGGTGCACATGCGTCTACAGTCACTGAGCCTGAATTGCTTAATAAAACCATGCTGCGATTTTTTCAGAATCATTTTTAAAAGTTGCTTCACTGCCGAATTAAGCAGGCTTATTTATAGCAATAACCGGTAAATTTTTTATTCAACCGTGATT
>DKLL01000170.1:0-801 GCA_002455755.1 Acinetobacter sp. UBA6641 | reverse complement strand
AATATGCTAAATATTAATTATAACAAACCCAAGACAGTTTCTTAAAGCATATTGATAACCAGATGGTAAAAAAAGAGGTATGAGAAATGAAAATAGGCGTCTTTTGTCCAATCGGAAATAATGGCTGGTTGCTCTCGGAAAATGCACCGCAATATAAACCAAGTTTTGAAATGAACAAACAAATTGTACAGCGTGCAGAACATTATGGATTTGACTTTGCACTTTCAATGATCAAGTTGCGCGGCTTTGGCGGGAAAACCGAATTTTGGGATCATAACCTCGAAACATTTACCTTAATGGCAGGCCTTGCTGCGGTGACCAGCAAAATTAAAATTTATGCCACTGCGGCAACTTTGGTGAGCANNAACAGATGGGCATGTGGCCAGGTGATGAATATTTCGCAAAACGTTATGACTATTTATCTGAATACGTCGAAATTTTACGTGAGCTTTGGGCAACCGGAAAATCGGACTTTAAGGGTGAGCATTTTCACATGGATGATTGCCGGGTCAGTCCGTTACCGCAAGCAGATATGAAAATCATCTGCGCAGGGCAATCCGATACCGGACTGGAATTCTCGGCCAAATATGCAGACTATAACTTTGTTTTTGGTAAAGGTTTAAATACACCAACAGCTTATGCAGACATCAATGACCGCTTAAAGGCACATACTGACAAAACCGGACGCGATGTACAAACCTATGTGCTGTTTATGGTGATTGCCGCAGAAACTGATGAAGAAGCTTTTGCAAAATGGCAAAGCTAAAACGATGGGGCAGATGTCGAAGCGATTAACTGGCT
>DKLL01000229.1 GCA_002455755.1 Acinetobacter sp. UBA6641 | reverse complement strand
ATGTCCGCAAACAGTTGACGCCAAATACCGAAATCAATCAGCATCGGTAGCACACGATTCAAATGCCCCATGGTGAACAACTTCTGTGATTCATCATATAGTCGGTGCGGAGAGATATCACGCAGCAACTGGGTCATTTCAGGGGTAAAAATTTCTAAAATTTCAGGTGCAATACTAAAATTTAATTTTGCGGCAAAACGCAAAGTACGCAGCATCCGTACCGGATCTTCTTCAAAACGTAAGGTCGGGTCACCCAGCAAACGTAAGGTTTTATTCTTTATATCCTCAATGGCATGACAGAAATCCAGCACAATCCCTTTACGCGGCTGGTAATACATCGCGTTAATGGAAAAATCACGGCGGGCAAAATCCTGTTCAATCGTACCCCAATTATTGTCACGCAAAATCATACCTGAAGCAGAAGTGACTGCTTTTTTAGGCGGTGCACGGAAAGTGGCAACTTCGATCAGCTCACGGCCGGCATAAACATGAGCCAGCTCAAAACGTCGCCCAATAATCCGGCAACGTCGTCCGAAGACTTCTTTGATCTGAGCCGGAGTTGCATTGGTCACCGCATCAAAATCTTTAGGATTCAGACCTAAAATTAAGTCACGGACGCCTCCACCGACGATATAAGCTTCATAGCCAGCCTTGGTTAAAGCATCGATAACATCTAATATGGAAGAAGGTAATTGAGCGGTTGATAAACCACATTTTGACGCGCGCAAAGTTTGCAAAAGACGCTGTCTCCTACGTCTGAACGTAAAATATCTAAGATGACGCTAATCATATCTCTAACACAATCAAAGGGCAATTTGATTATCTCGATGCTCAATACTTTGGTTGATATTCTAAGCGTCTATCACCATCCACTATAGGCCTAAACGATCCTTATTTTTGCTAAATAGTGCAGGCCCAATGCCCTTGACCTGTTGCAATTCCTCAATATTTTTAAATTTTCCATTTTTTTGCCGATAGGCAATAATTGCTTCAGCTTTCTTTTGGCCCACCCCGGACAGTTCTTGTAGCTGTTCAGCATTGGCCTGATTCAGACTGATCTTTGTCGCTGAACTGGCCGGATTCAGAGCAGGCTTAGCCAAATAATACTCTCGTNNGACCCGCGGGATTTTCAAACGTGCATCCTGCGCCTCTTGTTCAGCCTTCCATTTTAAATATTGCTGGTCGAACTGCTGGGCATAACTGCTAGATACACTGAACAAAGAAAGCAAACCAAAAATATAAAAAATCCCTTTCAGGATAGGTATTATTTTTTTCATTGAGAAGCCTATTATTTTAATTGTTGTTTCGCTTGCTCCCAAAGCAGATCCATTTCTTCTAATGACAGGGCTTCAATATTTTTATGTTGTTGCTGAGCCTGATCTTCAATGAAAGCAAAACGTGTTCTAAATTTATGAATGGTACTTAACAGTGCCATTTCGCCAGAAAGCCCTAGTTTACGTCCAACATTGATCAGTGAAAATAAACAATCGCCAAATTCGTCGAATATTTCGTCGGAATTTTGCTTTTTGATGGCTTGTTGCAATTCATCTAACTCCTCGTTGAGTTTGCCATAGGCACCTGCCACATCAGGAAAATCAAAGCCAATTTTTGCAGCATTCTTTTGAATTTCATGTGCTTGCTGGATAGCAGGTCCATGTTTTATTTCATCTAAACGTGAGTGTGATTTGCCCAGCTTTTCCTGCTGTTTAATTTGCTTCCAAAGTATCGATACATCTTCCGCACTCAATTGTGAATATTGCTCGGACTGAAAGACATGCGGATGCCGACGAATCAATTTTTCGGTAATGGCATTGACCACATCATTGAAATCAAAAATGCCTTGTTCACTGTACATTTGAGCCTGAAACACCACTTGCAGCAGCAAATCACCCAGTTCATCGCGCACTTCATTTGCGTTTCCCGCCCTGACCGCAGCTTCAACTTCATACGCCTCTTCTATGGCATATCGGGTTAAACTTTGCGGTGTTTGCTGCTGATCCCATGGACATTTTTCGCGTAGTGCTCGCATTACTGCCAACAGTTGATCCATGTTTAACACTCCAGCCATTTCGAAAAAATCATTTTTCGCAGTCAATCCTTGTTATACTTCAAGTTAAAATCTTTAAAAACAAGCGCTACAAAAAACAAAACTAAAAGGGAAAATATATGTACAGTATCTTTATTAGTGGGGCAGCACAAGGCATTGGGGCCGCGATTGCAACATTGTTTTATCAGCAAGGCTATAAAGTCGGCATTTACGATATCAATACGGCTCAAGCCGAACAACTTGCACAGCAATTGGGTCCTCGTGCCAAAGCAGGACGACTTGATGTTACTGATTATGCACAATGGCAACAGACACTCGAAGAGTTTCAGGCTTGGGCAGGTGAAATTAATATTTTGGTCAACAATGCAGGGATTCTTTATTCAGGGGCTTTTGAGCAGACCGATATTGCCGCACATCACCGCACCATTGATATTAATGTCAAAGGTGTCTTAAATGGCTGTCATGCCGCTTTACCCTATTTACGAAAAGCATCCTTTGCACGAGTGATTAATCTGTCTTCTGCCTCAGCCATTTATGGGCAACCAGATTTAGTTTCTTATTCAGCCAGTAAATTTGCAGTTCGCGGTATTAGCGAAGGACTCGATATAGAGTGGAAAAAATACGCTATAAGAGTTTTAGATGTCATGCCCCTATTTGTTCAAACTGCGATGGTTAAAGATATGGATGCTGGTAGCATTCAAAATATGGGTGTCCATTTAACTGCTGAAAATGTCGCCCAGCAGATCTTGCAATTGGTTGAGGCAAAAGACAGCGTATTTACCCCTACCCACCAACCTGTCGGATTGAAAACCAAAGTTATGTTCCATTTATCCAAAGTGAGTCCGCAGTTTGTGAACCGGCTCAGTACGATGTTTTTAGCCAAAAGAAAATAACCATTTTCCTCATAGCGGAAGCGTCTACAAAATAAAAAAAGAGCCTGATTTTCAGACTCTTTAGTTCTAAAAATGATCACGGGATTTCATTCATTTAGAACAAAGGACTTAAATTGGATTTTAAATATCCTCAAGAACTTTAGGTTGGTTTGTTGAGCTGGTTGGAATTTTAAATTCAATACCAGCTTTCTTAAACAATTTCGGATATTCCACCAAAGCCATACTGGAGTTTTTTGCAATTCCCGTAATGTTACCCATAACATTTTTAGCATCCACTAAAGACAACCCTGTATCGGTTAAAATGGTTAGATTGGCCATCCTACTCATGCCGACCTGTTTAGCACCTAAAGAATTCACGTACAGTTAAACTTGCAATCACAAAGTTTGTTGCTGAATCTAAAAAATATTTCTTTTGCTCTGCATTCGGTAATGAAAGTTTGGCTGCTGTCGCCTCTTCATCTTTTTTTGATGCATCTAAAACCGCATTCGACATCGCTATAATTTCTTTTTGGATTGCTTCTTTTTCCTTCAGGTCAGAAATTGTGGTTAAACTTTTCTGTTGGGCGCTTAACTCATCTGAATCTTTTTACTTGCAAGCAACGCCGCCAATGCACTACGGCTCTGAATGAACATCGCATTGGTTACTTTGGCTTGAGTAAAGAAACCATTCAAATCCCTATTTGAAGAGGACACGCCAGTAGCAGATTCTGTTAATGTCGAAGCAAGACTACTGAGTGAACCCAAGCTTGCATAGACGCCTGAAGCTCCTATGGATGCTGTTATTGTTAAAACAGTCGCCATGTTTTTGTGCGCCATTGCCCTTATTGAGTAGAATCGGTTTTTTGCACGGTTTGATTTAAAATTTTTGGTAAACTTTCAAACATCTGAATGTTGTACATTTATGCCGATGATCGATCCCCTTCAATCCAATTTCTTGCTGTAACCCATAGGCACCAATTTTTTCAGCTCTATCATTAAACCTGCGCGCACCACTCGCCTTCACCAGGGTGGCTTCGCAGTTGTTTTGTCGGCATTGCATTTAATGCTGTCCTGTTTCACTTCGCTCTTAAATACCGGCTGCAAAAATTTACTTTGTGGAATATGGAAGCTGACTTTCACATCCTCTTAAAGCCGGCATTTTCAGTCATTAATTATTGAGTCTTTCCGTAAAGTCGGGCCTTTAAAGCCTGAACCGGTTGCATAAAATGGTCGTTTCGACTGACTGGTAAATGCGTGATAAATTAATGGACCAAAGCCATAAAAGTGGAATTTTCCCGACTCGTTCGCTATGCAAATCTGGGCATAAAACACGAGCTTGTTTTGAGTCGCCTACCGCAGCAGAACTATCAATTAAGATGCGGTCACCAGAACATACTGGTAAACGATCACTGCTACTCAACGGAAAATCTAACTGAGCGGTGACTTGTGCCCCTTGACGCTCAACAAGGGTCGCTTCCCCAGTAAGAATCAGGATATTGCGCTGCGCAGCTTTGTCCTGATGATAGACATGGACTTTCATGCCAAACCTAATCGCTTGTATGTAATTTCAGATAAAAACCTGGTATTTACCCCTAACCTATAAATGTAGAGTCGTTAAAAAAACTAAATTTGGTTTAATCCATCAAAAATCTGGCCATAGTTTATTTGCCGGCTTGAGAATAGGCGTGAAGAACAAGGCAACATAGAAATTTCTGAAAAAATAGAGTCCTATTCTTTCATCTACTTTAAAAACGACCTCGAGCCGCCAGGATGTGATCAGAATAATAAAGAGCTATTCATCAATAACAATTGGTAAAACTTTACTAAAAAAAACAACTATTGGCACTGCACCATTTTGACTAAAATTATTTGCATCCTTCATTTAATGTACATTCAATAAGGCGATAATAATGAAAAATTCTCTTCTTATTTTAATCAGCAGTTTAAGTTTAATGGCATGTTCTAGTATGCCTTTTTCATCCGATAAACATACTTCTCAAAATAACTCGATAAATTCAGCACCAAATACCAAGCCTACCAAAGAGGTTTCAATTGATGGCAGTTATACAGGTGAAATTGTTGGAGATTACCAAAATTCTAAATTTTCCCAGTTAAAAATTGGCATGTCTAAAAATCAGGTAGAAGATTTAGTCGGCGCTTCAACCGACCAAAGAAGCTATCAAACAGCTAAAGCCTGGATTCCGGTCGCAGGTGCTTTTTCTAAAGATCAATTCCGTATTGAAACTTACTATAAGGATGCTGGACGTTTAATCTATGCCTACAATGGAACAAAATTATATCGAATTGAAGTAGATCACAGCGAAGATGGTACTCAGTAAGTCCGGTATATTTTCGCCCAATAGCTGAACCTTGATCACTACGGATTAGGGATAATTATAAGAAAAAAATAATTTAAGATGACAAAAATATTTTTATTTCAGGAAAAGTAAAACCTTTGCAGGATGCTTCTGAACGCCAGGCAACCGTGAGCATGACCTGACCTAAATGGAAGTTTTGATAAGCAAATGTGCCAATTAAAGGATGGCTACACAATCCGCCATCATGTACTGGATGTACCCGTGTATCCAATTCGCTTAAGTTTAAACGTACCCCCAGTCCGGCAGCTTTCAATACGGCTTCTTTGGTGGTCCAGACTTTGAACCAGTAATCTGGATCCTGCTCCAATTCATTCCAGTGCTTTAATTCATGAGCATGAAAGGCATGCTTTGCCAATGCCGCAAATCTGACCTGCCGATCCAGATCTTCAATATCTACCCCGATATCAGGCGTATTTGTACTGGTCGCTAAAGCATAATTTTTTTGACTATGGCTATGATTAAAATAAAATTCAGGAAAATGAATTAAATAAGGTTTACCATATTCAGTCTTTGTCAATTGTTCTTGCTGAATGGCAGTGTGTAATTGTTCGGAAAGCAATTGATTACGAAAGTGATGGATCTGCTGTTTTTGCAGCTGAACTTTGCTCTTGCGATCGAGTGAATCGGTCAGATGAACGATCTGCTCCAGTGCTTTTACCTGCACCCGTATCAGTCTGCTCACTAAACATTACCTTTGCAAAAAATAAGAACCTATCTTAAAAGAAAAAAGCCCAAAGATCACTTTGGGCTTTTTATAGATCATTTACACTTGGCCATTAACCACGTTTAAACTTTTTCTCGGCTTTCTTGAACTTCTGTACATAACGGCGTTTACGGGCTGCGGTACGTTCATCAATTTGCGACTTACGCCCTTCAAACGGGTTTTCAGATGTTCTAAATTCGATTTTTACCGGCGTACCTTCAAGTTTGTACACTTTACGGAATACGTTTTCTAAATAGCGACGGTAATCTGCCGGAGTTTTATCCACCTTGTTACCATGAATGACAATCGTTGGCGGGTTTTGACCACCAATATGCGCATAACGCATTTTAATACGACGACCTTGTACCATCGGTGGATGGTGTGCATCGGTCGCGTCATTCAAAATTTGGGTAATTTTTGCCGGTGATACTTTCAAATGCGAAGAATCATAAGCACGGTGAATGGAAGGATATAGATCGCCTACCCCTGTACCATGCAGTGCAGAGATGAGATGGATCTTGGCCCAAGGAATAAAGTCAAAACGACGATCAACATCCAGTTTGCATTGCTTACGATCATACTCGGACATGTTGTCCCATTTGTTGATCGCAATCACCATGGCACGCCCAGCTTCAAGTGCATAGCCAATCAAGTGCAAGTCCTGCTCAACAATTCCGTCACGTGCATCGACCACAATGACCACTACATGCGCATCTTTCATCGCTTGCAAGGTTTTTACAATCGAGAATTTCTCGATCATTTCATCGACTTTACCTTTACGGCGTACACCGGCAGTGTCAATTAGAGTGTATTTACGGCCGTCGCGTTCAAACGGAATATAGACTGAATCGCGGGTAGTCCCCGGTTGGTCAAATGCCACTACACGGTCTTCACCCAACAGGCGATTGACCAATGTCGATTTACCCACATTCGGGCGACCAATAATTGCCAAGCGTAAGCCGGTGTCTTTATCGTGCTGATCCGGGTTTTCATCTTCTGGAACATCAGCAAGCACATCTTCAAGCATTTGCTGCACACCACGACCGTGGCTGGCAGCGACTTGCAATGGTTCGCCCATCCCCAGTTTATAGAATTCAACCAGTGCCGCTTCAGCATGTACACCATCTACTTTATTGGCAACCAGAAATACTTTTTTGCCCAAGGTACGCAGGTCACGTGCAATCTGCTCATCAGATGCCAGTAATCCGGCACGTGCGTCTACCACAAAGATGATGATGTCGGCTTCGTGAATGGCTGTTTTGGATTGCTCAGCCATGTAGGAGTCGATTCCACCTTCAGTTTCACCAATACCGCCAGTATCGACAACGATGAATGATTTATTTTGATAAGTCGCATCGCCATACTTACGGTCACGGGTCAGACCGGCAAAGTCAGCAACAAGCGCATCACGGCTCTTGGTGATCTGGTTAAACAACGTTGATTTTCCGACGTTCGGACGACCAATGAGCGCAATTACGGGTTTC
>DKLL01000232.1:3632-11618 GCA_002455755.1 Acinetobacter sp. UBA6641 | reverse complement strand
GGAGCCGCCGTGGTAATTTCCTGCGCAGTAAAACCTTCGGTTTTTAAAAATGTCTGAATTTGCTGGGTTTGTATTTCCATGGTGTCATAGAGCTGAGTCAGATCCTGACTGGCCGAGCTAAAACGGATCGGCCATACTGCGACATCGGCTTTCACTTCACGTTCAGAGAGACCTTTGACCGACACTATACGTTCATACTGTTTAATTTTGACCGCACTGCTGCCCAGAATCCATCCCGCAGCAATCATCCCCAGACAAATGAAAGCCCCTAAAATCAGTGCAGGTTTGAATTGATTCATGCTCCGCAACTCCTTTTTTTTGCTGGTTTTTCTATTCGGTTTGTAGCGTTTTATCCGCTTAAAAACTGCTGTTTAAAGATAGTCTAGTCACATCTCAGCCTTTTAAAGCATTCAATTTGGCTCAGGAGGTGCGGATTAGATAGAGGGCCAGAAACGGCACCACATTCAGCAATAAAATGCCAATTTTATACACTGCCATGCCTGCATAATGAATGGCATCAAACGTAGGATCCGAAAGCTGGAACCATTTGCCATGCACCTGTTTCATCCATTGACGGGCAAAAATAAAGACCAGAAACCAGATCATTAATATGATGTAATTAATAAGTAAGGAACAAAGAAAAAAACGACTCCAAAAATCATCATTTATCATTTTTATTGCCCGGCTGGCTGCTTGCTTATGCTTTCTAAATTAGCAGATTTAATAAACCAAAATGAACAACTGATTTGTATCAGCTTCTTTTGTATGTAATTTCAATATGATCAATTTGATTTTGAATGATTTTTTAATACTTGTATTTGCTGGATAATTTTTAAGGGGATGAGGGAAAACATCTACGGTTTACTTCAACCATTATAACTTTGTAAGTTATAACCCTGTGCCTATAAATTGGTAATCTATAGCGTCCTAAGCCGAATCAAGACCTTGTGGGTAAGTACTGCACGCACGTTGTACGCAACTGGCAGCAAGCTACTCTTTTCGATCCCTATCACCCTTGAGATATAGAATAGCCAATGTGCTGCGGGATTAATTTCCGAAGATATTTTAATTTTAATCATTTTCAGAATTTTTTCCCGCTTAATTCCAATTTATAAAAATATTTCCCAATTTAATATAAAAAATTGATTTTTATTGCGCTAAAGCAACCTAGATTGCAATTTTTTCTCCATACCCATAATTGCAGTATTGAACATTACCTCAGCGCATCGACGGCTATTTCTTCTTGGTCATTTCCGCCAGCAAATCCAGTTGAATTTCCTGAATTTTAGCCAGACGATCCCACTGATGCATTAAAAGATGATCGAGTTTTTCATGTAAATGCCGAATCTCCAGTTCAGCTTTTAAGTTGACCTGATAATCATTTTGCGAACGCAAGCGGTCTTTGGCTTCCTGCCGGTTTTGGCTCATCATGATTACGGGTGCCTGAATGGCGGCTAAGCAAGACAGCATTAAATTTAATAAAATAAAGGGATATGGATCTGCTGGATGTTTCACCATGACCACGGTATTGACCAAAATCCACAGCGCCAAGAAAATGGCAAAGCAGATTAAAAAGGTCCAGCTACCGCCGAAACTTGCAATTTTATCAGCCAGCTTTTCGCCAAAAGTCCAATTCTGATCGAGCTTGTTTTCTATATTTTTACTGATCAGCTCATGCTGTTGCATACTGTTCAACACTTCATATTCCAGATCAGTGACTTCACCTTGTTCAGATTTTAAAATGGACTGCACATACTGCATACGGTATTTGGTTAAATCGGCTTGGCAGATAAAGTCGCCAGGTGACCACTGTGGATAATCCTTTGAAATTTCCTCTGTAATGACTTTACGAATTGTTCCAATCGGGATAAGGCTTTTTTTAGGAAAGCTTTTCTTGCAGACTATACATGTTTGACATTCTGTTTTTCCATTCATGCCCCTTACCCTCTGTTTAAGTTATGATTCCATATACGGTGATGTGATGAGGATTTCAACGCTCAAATGAACGCTTACGTCTGATCATATTCTGGCAGGGAAAGCTTAGTTTTAGATTAATTCTGTTCCCTATTTTTAGGCTAATTTTAAAAGCAAGCGTCCAGCAACTTTAAGATGAATGTGCCAAATCCTATAAGACTTTAGCAGTTAATCCATTACTTTGTTTATAGATGAATAAACAAAAAATTAAAAAAAACCAGTTTCAAATTCCCGACCATTTATCGCACATAGAGCTGTTTCACATGATGATTGATATAGGCATTTAAGCCATCGCCATACTGCGCCAGCTGTTTCATGTTTTCGATATGCTGATAACCGGCACTGGCATAGCTGTAGGTATAAATTTTCAAATTTTTCTTAAATTGAACCCGAATGAACTCATGGCCAATTTCATAGCTGGCTACACCCGAGTCGTGGTTCAGATCAAGATAATGTTGCAATTGAGCCGTCCTAAACACAGTGAATCTAGGGTTTAAAATGAGGGTGTATTGAGCATTTTTCAAACAATCCGCAATAATCAGTCCGTAGATGGATGGGGAGCGATTTTTATCTTCTATTTACCCAGATTTATTCAAAACTTAATTCATGCTTGAAAAATTTTAGTCTTGCGCGGCTATCAACAATCATCCCGATAAAAAACTCTGCCAGTTAGGCAGAGTTTTTCAGTTTCAGATTTAAATTATTCCTTACAGCACTTGCTACAGCCTTCTACTCTTTCTGTTGGCCAGTTCATTCTTGCGCGTTTATAGGCGAGTTCATAATTTGCAAAGTATCCAATCAAAATCTGGTCATCCGATTTTGGCAGGTCTTCGCAGCCCAGTGTGGCATTGTGTATGTGGTGCACGCCTTGAGCTGTAGGTTGTTCATTTACAATAAATTTGATCATTGATAGTTCCCCGAATAATTTTTATAAAGTTGAACCACAATAAACCCATATAAATTTTATGGATTTAATTCCATATTAAAATTATGCCTTTATTGATTAAAAATCAATCACCAGTTTAAGTGATATGCATCTTTTTTTAATATTTTTTTATTTATATATAAAACAGTAGTTTACTTCTAAATTCGATTTGATTGGATAAAATAAAAATAGAGCTTTCTGCAAGCTTCTAAGTCGGATGCGGTAAAGGAAAATAGACATTGTCAATAGACAGCAGCCCATTCCAATGAGCTACAGCAGATGCAACCTCATACATTCATAGCACCGGACTATTGATATTGTCCTGTTTTTTTCGGCGTATCCAGCGTACAACCCACACCATCAACAGCAATACCACAATCACCACCAGTACAGGTACCAACAGGGACAGGACCGAGAGTAAAAATGCCCCTATCCATTCTCCTGTAGATACCACAGGATTGGCAATTCCACCCGTTGTTGCAGTCGATACACCACGGACAGCCACCGTACTTAATTGAACTGCACTTGCTGTACCGCCACCGACAATAATCGCGGCCGCCCAGCTGGCAAACTGCGACATTTCCCCACTGCTCACTGCCATGGTTGCCAAAGTTCCGGCGATCATTGCTGCGGGTGTAGACACCGTGTCCAGGGCATTGTCTACCCAAGGAATATAATAAGCAGCAATTTCACTCAGCGTTGCAATACCTAAGGCCACACAGACGGATGGCAGCGCCAGCCATTCAAAGCCTTGCATTGGTTCAAACCAGCCCATGAGGGATGCAATACTCATGACCAGTAAGGGTACAAAGACACGAAAACCGCAGGCAGCACTTAAGCCCACGCCTATGCATAAACCGAGTATTGTTTCCATGCGCATTTCCTTTTATGGGTTGAATTTATTGCGGTGCTTTAAAATGAAAGTAACAAAAAAGCCCTATGGATGAATAGGGCTTTTGTTCAAAACAGAGGATAACTGTTTTATGGGTGCTGCTTAGGCAATCGCAATTTTATTGTTAAATTGATTGCCAAGGCATTTGGTACACGGTGGTAGACGATCAGTACCAATTTCTAAGTAGGTGCGGTGTCCGCATTTGACACAAAAATAGAAGCCTGTTCCGGGTTTAGAGCCAGCAGTAACCATTTTTGTTCTCCATGGGTTTTAGAAATGGTGAATAAAGTATAGTCGCTTTTTTGAGTTTGTCTATTGTTCATTTTTAAAAATTATGATGTCATTTTTAAAAGAAATGGTTTTATTAAGAATAATACCTTTTCGAGCGTGGTGCCAAAATAATTACGTGCCACAATAAATTATTGGAATAACATTTGCTTCTTTTGCTGCATGAGAAAATGAAGATAAAATCCATAGTAACTGTACAATATTTCCTCTAACCCTCTCCCCCCTCTTCAACTTATTAAACTCGTTTTCTATTTGGTTTTTTGAAAGAAAACTACAACTTAAAATACATTTTCGATGCAATTTATGATTTTTTAATAATAAATCTATATCCCCATTAAAATTTGGAGTTGATTTTCGGATTCTATTAATTTGTGTTTGAACTCCACTACCACTTTTATACTGTGAATCTAATGATGCTATTTTTAGTACTATTTCAGCCTTTGAAAAATACATATTTCCTAAGTTTTTTATACCTTGCCCAACAACATCATGTAAGTTACTCGCAGATGTAGATACCTCTCCTTGTTTCGAATGAATAAAGCTAATACTAGAATCAGATAAGTTCAACGTTATGTGATCAGCCCATTCATCACCCAAGTCATCACAAAAAATATAATCATCATCTGCATGAATTGCTTCTACAAATCCAAACATTGATGAGTTGTCAAAACGAGTTTGAGTATTCGTAAAACTCCCTTTTTCTGAAACTACAGTTCCAATATCATTTTTCGGATAAAATTTCAAGGATACTATCTATTTCGGAAATACCTGATCTATCCTCAAAACAATTATCCATAAAATACATATATTTTGGATTTTCAAAAGTAACACTAAATAATCCTTTTTTATTCACATAACCTATAAAACCTTCTAAGTTATTGTTTTCTTCAACCTTTAGTTTTTCTAGTATCTTCGTAGAAATAGACAATGTATTTTTATTAATTTTTAATTTTGATGAACTTTCAAATCCAATAATATTTAAATCTCCATCTAATTCATAAACTTTTTCCAATTCTTTAATAATTCTTTCTTGGAATTTTTTTGGAAGATCAATAACTCTTTTTGACCTCTTCTTCTTTCCATTTACTATTACCTTTTTTATTAACTCATATTTTAACTTCAAAGATTCATCTAAAATATTATCCATTATTTGATTTATATCAATTAAAACAGCAGATGGGCTACTAATATTCAAAACATCTTTTAAGTGTACTTTTTTAGCAAATAATTTTAAAAAATCATTTTGATTTGCGGTTGTAAGTAATTGAATTTGAAGGTTAGCCCAATTAACAATATCATCTATTGATTCTCTTGATGATGACTCAACAAGCCTTCCTGTACTTGAAATAGATTTTATGCGTCCGCCATCTCTAACTTTAATATGAGAAGGAATGGAACGACCCACCGCATGTGTTGACAATGTTCCTTTTAAATTTGACGCTTCATAAGCACGACTTCGTACAGCTTTATCCGAAACAGTCATGTTTCTAAGTGACATTTTTTGAAATTCGACATTATTCCCTAATAACTTACTTAAATCTTGAGTTTCAATTAATTCAAATTTATCTTTTAAAATTTGTGAAAAATTAGAACAACTCTTACTCAATACAACTAAATAATTGCTTAACTCAATTAATATTATAAAAGCATAAATTCTATCTTCAATCGCATCATCATTTAGAAAGTAGACTGGTTTAACTGTTGGAAAAACCCTTATTGTTATTTGATAGTCAACATTTTCCTCAGTAACTTTAATGTCACGAAATACGTCAATTATTGAGCTGGAACCCTGTTCTTGATTAGAACTAGCTTCATTCAAAATATCTGACAAAATATTTTCATCCAAGTCATCATTAGTCTTATAAAACTGTACATTTTTAGTTAATTCCAATCTTTCCGGCATGAATTCCCCAATTCAAAATGAAAAAAACACCCTAAAATATAGGGTGTTTTTTAAACAACATCAATTACTTTTAGCTTATATTATCAAGCCACATTCCCTTCCAGGAAGTCCTGTGCAAAGCGTTGCAATACACCGCCCGCTTCATAGACAGAAACTTCTTCTTCGGTATCCAGACGACAGGTTACAGGCACTTCCACAATCTGGTTTTTACCATCCTCAGTTGCACGCTCAATCACTAAAGTTAGGGTAGAACGTGGCGCAATATTTCCCATCACGCTATACAGCTCCGTACCATCCAGCTTTAAAGTCTTACGGTTAGTACCCGGTTTAAACTCAAGCGGTAACACGCCCATACCCACCAGGTTAGTCCGGTGAATACGCTCAAAACCTTCTGCCACAATGGCTTCCACACCGGCAAGACGCACACCTTTCGCTGCCCAGTCACGGCTAGAACCCTGACCGTAGTCGGCACCCGCGATGATGATCAGCGGCTGCTTGCGGTTCATGTAGGTTTCAATCGCTTCCCACATACGCATTACTTCACCTTCCGGCTCGACACGCGCTTTCGAACCCTGCTTGATGGTACCGTCAGAACGTACCACCATTTCATTGAACAGTTTAGGATTCGCTAAAGTCGCACGCTGTGCAGTCAAATGGTCACCACGGTGGGTTGCATAAGAGTTAAAGTCTTCCTCCGGCACGCCCATTTTGTGCAGGTATTCACCCGCAGCCGAATCCATAATAATCGCATTCGATGGCGATAAATGGTCGGTGGTAATGTTGTCACCCAGAATGGCCAGCGGACGCATGTTAGTCAAGGTACGCGGTGCAGCGAGTGCGCCTTCCCAATACGGCGGACGGCGGATATAGGTACTTTGCGGACGCCAGTCATACAGTGGGCTTGCCGCTTTTTCACGCTCGCCCAGGTCAAACATGGGAATGTAAACTTTCTTGAACTGTTCCGGCTTCACCGACTCTTTTACCAAGGCGTCAATTTCTTCATCCGATGGCCAGATGTCTTTTAGGTAAATTGGGTTGCCGTCTTTATCGTTGCCAAGCGAATCTTTTTCGATGTCAAAACGGATGGTTCCGGCAATTGCATAGGCTACGACAAGCGGAGGCGAGGCCAGGAAAGCCTGTTTGGCATAAGGATGGATACGCCCATCGAAGTTACGGTTGCCCGAAAGCACCGCTGTTGCATACAGGTCACGGTCAATAATTTCTTGCTGAATCTTTGGATCTAGCGCGCCCGACATTCCGTTGCAAGTTGTACATGCATAGGCCACAATACCAAAACCGAGTTTTTCCAGGTCGTGCAATACACCCGCTTCTTCAAGGTAAAGTGCTGCTGCCTTAGAACCCGGTGCAAAAGATGATTTCACCCAAGGCTTACGGGTTAAGCCCAACTCGTTGGCCTTACGTGCCAATAAACCTGCGGCAACGGTATTACGCGGGTTAGAGGTATTGGTGCAAGAGGTAATCGCCGCGATAATCACCGCGCCATCCGGCATTAGGCCTTGTGCTTCTTGCGCGCGAGCGGCTTCCAAATTACCGGCAATGCCTTTTTCTTTCAGGTCAGATGTCGATACGCGTGCATGCGGATTTGATGGCCCGGCAATATTACGTGTCACTGTTGAAAGATCGAAACGCAGCACACGTGGATATTCCGCTTGGGTCATATCCGATGCCCAAAGCCCGATCTCCTTAGCATAAGTTTCGACCAGTTTGACTTGCTCAGGTTCACGACCGGTTAAAGTCAGATAATCAATCGTATTCTGGTCAATATAGAACATCGCCGCAGTTGCGCCATATTCAGGGGTCATGTTGGAAATGGTGGCACGGTCGCCTACAGACATGCTGTCGGCACCTTCACCGAAGAATTCCAGGTACGCACCCACGACACGTTCCTTACGCAGGAATTCAGTCAATGCCAACACGATATCGGTGGCGGTAATACCCGGCTTGCGCTGACCGACCAGTTCCACCCCAATAATGTCCGGCAGA
>DKLL01000232.1:264-3488 GCA_002455755.1 Acinetobacter sp. UBA6641 | reverse complement strand
GGTCTTCATTACGACGGTCTTCAATGGCACGGTTTTTCTCGAAGGCATCCGGGTCAAAACCACCAAATTCAACCGCCAGTGAATGGTCGACAATCAGCTGGGTTGGAACGACCGGATTGACTTTAGACGGATCACCGCCCTGATCGGCAATCGCATCACGCAGGCCTGCAAGGTCAACCAGTGCCGTTTGCCCCAAAATGTCATGACACACCACACGGGCTGGATACCAAGGGAAATCATGCTCTTGTTTGCGCTCAATCAGCTGACCTAAGGACTGNNGCAGGATCACAACGGCGTACCAGCTGCTCGGCAAGTACTTTTGAGGTATAGGGAAGTTTTGCATATGCGCCTGGCTGAATATCTTCTACGGCTTGGCGTACGTCATAACATTCGAGCGGGGTACCTTGCAGCGGTTTACGGTAGTTGTTGTTCATAGCTTACCTGCCTCTTGAATCATTTTTCTTTACTACGTAATTGTTGTTAACGAGTTACAATCATTTCAACGGCATAGTACACTGTCGAAAACCCATTTCCCAAATCTTTTATATTTCATTAAGTTAGATATAAAAACAGGTGTTTTAGAAACATATTGTTACACAATATTTGGGTTATTTGCTCTAATCGCGCTTTTTTTAGAAAAATAGCAGGAAATAGGCCTCATTCTTTAGTATTAGATGCAGCATAAGCGACTAAAAAACAACCTGCTACTGTTCGATTTATGTTGAGGTTATCGGTATTTGCCATCAATTAATAAATTACGTTTTTATCAACACTGGTCTTGCAAAATTTAAGCATTAAAAATTACATAAACCCTCAACATAAATAATTATTTTTAATAAATATTTTATAAATTTTTCCTGTTTTAGCAAATCACAATCACCTACCATCAAGCCATTCTTCAGAATTTATATATTGTTCGATAAAAAAATCTCATCACAAAAATAATCAAAGAAGGTGAAAATAAAATAAAATGTTGCAAATCGCCATTATTGGAATCATCACTGCGGATTTGGCAGTCTTGATATCCAGTTGGTATGGAGCTCAACCTCCATCCAACCCATCGCAACCCTCCAACCCGTCACATCCTTCTCATCCATCATCTCCATTGTGGTGACAAGTTTGACTGCACTCCCCCGCCGCCAGTACATCACTGAGCTGAAGTGCTGCTGTTCATACTCCAACCCCATGGCAATATGAGCTTTTTGTTTGCCTATCTGCACTGCATGCTGCAAAATATCTGCATTAATGATTTGTGAAATATAACCAGAGGCTAGTCATGTCAACGTCTACTGCTTTTACACTATTCACTTTAAATGGTGTAGATGCGCAAAAATTCCTTCAGGGCCAAGTGACTTTAAATGCGGAAGCATTAGCCGAAAACCTGACCCGCTATACCGCGATCTGTAACTTAAAAGGTCGCATCCTGTTTGGTTTATGGCTAAAAAAAATCAATCCGGAAAGTTTTGAAATTGTGGTCACTAACGACCAAGCTGAAGAATTTGCCAAGCACATTAAAAAATTTGGCGCTTTTTCAAAAATGAAACTGGAACAAGTCGGTCCAGTGTTCCCTACGCTAAATGGTGATAGCACTGACTTTGCTGCAACTGAAACAGATATCGCAGCGTGGCAACTTCAAGCGATTGAAGCCGGTCAGGCCTGGATTGAAACGACAACGTCACAAGAATTCCAGCCGCAGGAACTACGTTTGCATCAACGTGAAAGTGTACATTACGACAAAGGCTGCTATTTAGGTCAGGAAATTATTGCGCGTCTCTGGTTCAAGGCCAAACCGAAACACTGGCTGCATCTGGTGCAAGGTACAGGTGATGCTCCGGCTGCTGCAAGCAAACTGAACAATGATGTTGAAGTGGTGAATAGCATTGCTGTAGATGGCGGTTATAAAGCCCTTGTGGTTGCGAAACCTGTCGCACTTGAAGAACTGGGTTTACAAGTTCTAGATTTGCCTGAAGCCTTAAATGGTGATGTGGCGCGTCCACAATAATATTGCAGTTGAGCAATCTCATAAAAAAGCCTCCCAAAGCGGAGGCTTTTTTTTAAATCACAAATTAAAATCGTGAAAAAGTTTGTTCATGTCTTTAATGACATACTCTTTAAAATGGAATGCACGCGCATGTTTTGCATCAATACGCGCAGTCTTTCCCTCATGTTCAAAAATATAAACACGGTCTTCTTTGCTCACCAAAAAGTTTTTGCCTAATCTCATCAACAATGCATCAAATTTATCTTCATCTGGAATGCTTTCATCCCGATTAATCTGATCATATGCCCGTTTAATACCTTTGATGAACATTCATCTACTCACACATGGATTCAACCGTGATTTAAACAAAGATTGGCATAAAAACAAAGTGCCGTTTCGCTGCGCCACATTTTTATCTGATCTTGTGTCTGCCCGTTTTTTAACTTTAAAGCGCTCAACAATACATCTACAAAGCCCTTCAATTGCTTAAGGCTTATTTAAGACAGCCAGCCCAAACTTTGTCCAGTAGCGATTATGTAAATATCTATGAAATCTTATTGCAATGTACACATCATGTATTTACATTCAGATAAATAAATTTATGATGTTGCATGAAGGGTTCCACATCCATTTTTAAACACATAAATGGAATTATGTGTATGTTTATAAAAGGTTTTTAAAAATATGAAAAAAATTATACTTGCCAGTCTGATTGCATTGTCTTCAAATTTCGCAATGGCAGAAATGGCAACCAGCTCCGTTGATCCGGCATTTGCCAAAGTAGAAACACTGGTCAAAGCCAACAATATGAAAGGTGCTTATGAAGAACTGGATAAATTGGCCAAAACAGGGAATGCACAGGCACTTTATAATTTGGCCTATCTGACCCAAACCGGTCAAGGTACAACCAAAGACGAGAAAAAAGCCATCAAGCTGTATGAAGAGTCGGCTAGTAAAGGTTATCCGGTGGCCAACTATGTCCTAGGTAAAAACTATATGACCGGTAGTTTAGGTCTTCCTCAAGACACTAAAAAAGCCAAACAGTATTTAGAAAAAGCCTCTAAGCAAAATTTTGATGATGCCAGTGTAGATTTGGCGGTATTACTGTTTGCTGAAGGCACACCTGCCTCTGATAAACTGGCTTTGCAGAAATTAAATCCGCTGATCAAAAAAGGCAATTATCAGGCCATGCATGCCAAAGCCTTGTATGACATCAGCCAAGGTTTTAAAACCAAAAATGAAG
>DKLL01000232.1:0-225 GCA_002455755.1 Acinetobacter sp. UBA6641 | reverse complement strand
GCTTTAATGGCTGTGGGCAACATGTTTGCAAACGGTAAAATCGTTCCGCAAAACTTGCCGGAAGCGAAAAAGATTTTTGAGGCCTTAGCAAAAGAAAATATCCCGCAAGCCAAAGAATCTTTAGCTGTGGTGAATAAAATGATGACTGAACAAGCTAAAAATCCAGCAAAGGCTGAAAAGAAAAGCTAAATTATTTTCCAGACAAAAAGCCCCTAACCATGGGGC
>DKLL01000194.1:341-4774 GCA_002455755.1 Acinetobacter sp. UBA6641 | reverse complement strand
AACCTGGCTGCGCAGAAAATCCGCTCAGGTTGGGAAGATGTTGTGGTTGCCGGTGGTGTCGAATCCATGTCGCGCGTGCCGATGGGTTCAGATGGTGGCCCTTGGGCACTGGACCCTGAAACCAATATGGCCTGTGATTTTATTCCGCAAGGCATTGGTGCCGACCTGATTGCCACCATTGATGGCTATACGCGTTCAGATGTCGATGCCTTTGCTGCCGGTTCACAGAAAAAAGCAGCCGCTGCACAAGCCCATGGCTACTTCGACAAATCCGTTGTGCCGGTAAAAGATAAAGCCGGTGTGGTCATTCTGGATAAAGACGAATTTATTAAACCGACCACGACAGCAGAAGGCTTGGGCAAACTCAATCCGAGTTTTGCCATGATGGGACAGATGGGTTTCGATGCCATCGCCCTGCAAAAATATCCTGAAGTGGGTGCTGTGAACCACGTACATCACGCCGGAAATTCGTCCGGTATCGTTGATGGTGCGGCGGTTGTTCTGGTCGCTTCAGAAAAAGCGGTCAAAGAACAAGGTTTAAAACCGCGAGCCAGAGTATTGTCAACCGCACTGGTGGGAACTGACCCTACCATCATGCTGACCGGCCCTGCTCCGGCTGCACGAAAAGCCCTGGAAAAAGCCGGATTAGGCATTGATGACATCGACCTGTTTGAAGTGAACGAAGCCTTTGCTGCTGTAGTGATGCGCTTTATCAATGAAATGAAGGTGGATCCTGCCAAGGTCAATGTTAACGGCGGTGCAATCGCAATGGGACACCCACTCGGTGCAACCGGTGCGATGATTTTGGGCACGCTACTCGATGAGCTGGAACGGCAAGGCAAAAAACGCGGTTTGGCAACGCTTTGTGTCGGTGGCGGCATGGGCATCGCAACCATTATTGAATTGGTGTAACCCTCCCTGACTTTCACTGATATTTGATAAACGTTTAGATCATACGCAACCTGAGCAAAAATAAGCACTGCTTTATTTTTAGCGCAAGGAAAATTTGTAGCAGAAAAACAGGTTTTGTGGATGACAAATGGTTTTGCCTACTTTTGCCGAATGAGAAATATATTTCGCAAGGTAGGTTGAACCGAAGGTTGAACCCGAACTTCAGATGAATTTGAAAAGACACCGCATTAACGAATGCTTTTCAATAATTAATTTTCTTCAAATTCATCGAAAACTTATTTGGAATAAAAATATGAGCGCAATTCAATTTGAGAAAAATGCTGACAATATCGTTATTTTGACTCTTGATTCTCCAAACCAGTCTGCCAATACCATGAATGCAGATTTTCGCATTGCTTTAACCGAAACGGTAGAAAAACTAAAAGCCGATGAAAATATTGCAGGTATCATTTTCCGTTCTGCCAAAAAAACCTTTTTTGCCGGTGGTGACCTGGATGAGCTGATTCAGGCCACACCTGAACATGCCACAGAATTCTTCAACATGATTGAAGACATGAAAGCTCAGCTGCGTTATATCGAAACCCGTGGCATTCCTGTGGTTGCTGCCCTGAATGGTACGGCACTGGGCGGCGGCTGGGAACTGGCTTTGTGCTGTCATCAGCGTATTGCTCTAAATGATCCCAAAGCGAAATTCGGTCTTCCTGAAGTCACACTCGGATTATTGCCTGGCGGTGGTGGTATCGTTCGTATGGTGCGCCTGCTTGGTCTGCAAAATGCTTTTCCACTCTTAATGGAAGGTAAGCAATTTGGTGTCGATAAAGCCAAATCTTTAGGATTGATTCACGACACGGCAGACTCAGAACAGGAGCTTTTAGACAAAGCCATAGCCTGGATCAAAGCCAATCCGCAGTCTGTGCAACCATTTGATATAAAAGGCTATAAAATTCCGGGCGGCACCCCTTCTTCTCCACAAGTTGCTCAGGTATTGGCAATTGCTCCGGCCATGCTGCGTGACAAGACCAAGGGTTGCTACCCTGCGCCTGAAGCGATCATGTCCGCAGCGGTAGAAGGTGCTCAGGTTGATGTCGATACCGCGTTGACGATTGAATCACGTTACTTTACCTATCTCGCCACCAGTCAAATTTCCAAAAACATGATCGGGACCTTCTGGCATGGTTTAAATGCGATTAAATCAGGTGCCAGCCGTCCAAAAGATGTCGCAAAATGGAAAGCGAGCAAAGTTGGAGTGCTGGGTGCAGGCATGATGGGTGCAGGCATTGCCTATGCCACGGCATCTAAAGGCATTGCTGTGGTGTTAAAAGATGTGTCTCTCGAGGCAGCTGAAAAAGGCAAAGCCTACAGCCAAAAACTGCTGGATAAAAAAGTATCGCAAGGCCGTTTAAGCGCTGAGAAAAGAGAGCAGGTTTTAGCCATGATTCAGACAACGGCGAATGCGGCAGACTTGCAAGGCTGTGACCTGATTATTGAAGCTGTGTTTGAAAATCCTGAGCTAAAAGCTAAAGTGACACAAGAAGCTGAAAACTATCTGGTGGATGGAGGGGTGATGGCATCCAATACCTCAACCTTGCCGATTACTGGACTGGCTCAGGCTTCTAAAAATGATCAGAGCTTTATTGGCCTGCATTTCTTTAGTCCGGTCGATAAAATGCAGCTGGTTGAAATCATCAAGGGCAAAAACACATCCGATGAAACCTTGGCCAAAGCCTACGATTTTGTGCAGCAAATCGGCAAAACCCCGATTGTGGTGAATGACAGCCGCGGTTTCTTTACCAGCCGTGTATTTGGCACCTTTGTTCAGGAAGGTCTGCGCTTATTGGCGGAAGGTGTGCACCCTGCCCGCATTGAAATGGCTGCATTAAAAGCCGGTATGCCTGTGGGTCCACTGGCCATTCAGGATGAAGTCTCTTTAACTTTATCTGAACATGTCGCCAATGAAGCGCGAAAAGCATTACAGGCTGAAGGCAAAGACCTGCAGCGTTCAGGGGCAGATGAGGTGATTCACAGCATGATTCATGAATTCGGCCGTAAAGGCAAAGCTGCCGGCGCAGGCTTCTATGACTATCCGGAAAGTGGCAAAAAGCAGCTTTGGGATGGCCTGAAAAAATGGCAGCAAGATACCGATATTTCTGAACAGGAAATGATCGACCGCTTCCTGTTTGTGCAATCTTTAGATACGTTACGCTGTCTGGAAGAAGGTGTGCTGGAATCGGTGGTCGATGGTAATGTCGGCTCGATTTTCGGGATTGGTTTTGCGCCGTGGACCGGCGGTGCATTGCAGTTCCTCAATCAATATGGTTTGGAAAAAGCATTACTTCGCGCGAATACCCTTGAAGCCAAATACGGCGCACGCTTTAAAGTGCCGCAATTGCTCAAAGAGAAGATTGCCCAAGGCGAAAAAATTTAAACTTCATCCTGTAAAAAGAGAAGCTCAATGCCAGTGTTGTCTCATAATTTGAATTTTATTTCAGCACCAAATCAATATGAGGATATTTTAAATTTAAGTATTTGATATTTAATTTTTTTCACAGCCTGGTCTTTTCTTTAAGGATTTAAGTCACTTTGTGCAGGCTGAACCCTGCTTTGGACAGCCCAAATGAGAACTCAAAACATATCTTGAGTTCGCAAGAAAAGCCTTTATTCCTCATACATGACGTCCTGAGCCAGTTTTAAGCACTGCTTTAAAANNCGGACAGCAGTGAGCCCAATGCTTCTGTATTTTACGCTTGGGCATGCTGATTTTTTGAACCACAGAATCACATCTGCTTTTGCAGGGCTTTTATGTTATAAAGTTACATAAGTTTTAAATTTTTTTATTTATCTGGTGGGTAGACCTCTTATGACCAACAACTCTTCTCCTGAAAAATCACCGTGGGGTTGGAAAGCCGTTATTATTGTTTGTATTTTAGGTGCATTATTTATGGGCATCTTTTATCTGGCCATAAGCAATGAACCGGACTACATGCCAAGTCAAAAACGCAATCAGCCTACTGCACAACAGCAGCAGTCTTCAGCGTCTGAACCTACTGCGGCTGAAATGCATATGACTGAACAGGAACATGCCAATATGACGGATCACAATGCATCTGCTGCCCATGGTCACTGATTCTAGAAAATAAAAAAGCGAGATCATCTGTCTCGCTTTTTCACATCTGCTCGAATCATTTCTCTGATAGATCCAGCTTTAAAGTCATATCAATATGTGGAATGCCACAATCCAGATATTGCTCACCCTGCACCTGAAAACCAAGACCCGCATAAAACTGCACGGCATGTACTTGAGATGACAGCTTCAGAAATTTGCGCTGCTCATGTTTGGCCTGCTGAATCATCTCTAACATCAACAGCTTGCCAATGCCCTGTCCACGATAAGCCTTTAAAACCGCAACCCGGCCAATGTTGTGATTTGGCAGCAGGCGCGCTGTGGCAATAGGCTGTACCTGATCATAAACCACAAAATGTAATGCGACGGCATCTTGCGCATCCCATTCATCTTCTACAGG
>DKLL01000194.1:0-193 GCA_002455755.1 Acinetobacter sp. UBA6641 | reverse complement strand
TGCTTTAAAATGCAGCGCAAGGATGGGTAACATGTGGCTTCCCTGCCACACTCGCGTATCCAAAACCTATTATAAAATTGAAAGGCAAAAAAGCTATGAGCTATGCTTTATTACTTTAGGACTAGCACTTACAGCCAATATCCTGCTGATCCCACTGATCATTTAGCAACAATTCCAGGGAATGTTTTTGAAT
>DKLL01000132.1 GCA_002455755.1 Acinetobacter sp. UBA6641 | reverse complement strand
TTTGAGAATCTAAGAAATATAAATTATTTGCCGCAGGTGAAGCAGTGCTTCACCTTAATGAGTTGCGGCGAAATATCTATGGTGCTGGATTCGGCTGTTGGCGATGAATATCTTCAATCTCTTGTAAAATTTCAGGAGATAAATCAATGTCAAAGGCCTGAATATTTTCCTTGAGCTGATCCAGATTGGTTGCGCCAATAATGGTACTGGTCACAAAGAACTGCTGTTTGATAAATGCCAAAGCCAGTTGGGTCAGGGTTAAGCTATGTTTTTCTGCAAGTTGCGCATATTGTTCAGTTGCCCATTCACTTTCAGGATTGCTATAACGGCTAAAACGAGAGAAAAGTGTGACACGTGCATTTGCGGGACGCGCACCATGACGGAATTTTCCGGTTAAATAACCAAAGGCTAGAGGTGAGTAAGCAAGTAAGCCGACATTTTGATAATGGGCAATTTCAGACATGCCAATTAGNNCCAAAAGCTAGAGGCGAATAGGCGAGTAATCCGACATTTTCAAAATGGGCAATTTCAGACATTCCAATTTCATAAGTCCGGTTCAGCAGGCTATACGGATTTTGTACACTGACAAACTTTTCCAGGCCCAGTTTTTCAGCCAGATGTAAAAATTTTAAAGTTCCCCACGGGGTTTCATTAGACAGCCCAATATAACGGATACGGCCTTTTTTTATTTCATCACTCAAGGCACTTAAGGTTTCTTCCAAGGCAGTGACTTGCTGTTCATTATGAGCTTCAGTATTGCCATAACCAAGCTTGCCAAAGAAATTGGTCGGCCGTTGTGGCCAATGCAATTGATAGAGGTCGATATAATCGCTTTGCAGGCGTTTTAAGGAGCCATCGATTGCCGAGCTAATCTCGGATGCGGTAAATCGGGTTTGTCCGTCACGGATGTGGCTACCGCCTTGTGAAGGGCCGGCAATTTTTGAAGCAATAAACAGTTTGTCGCGACGTCCACGCTGTGCAATCCAGTTGCCTAGAATGCTTTCTGTGGCTCCTTGAGTTTCCGGTTTTGGCGGGACAGGATACATTTCAGCAGTATCCCAGAAAAATAACCCTTGCTCTAAAGCATATTCAAGTTGTTGAAAAGCCTCTGCCTGAGTATTTTGCTCACCAAAGGTCATGGTTCCCAAACAGATTTCAGGGAGCAGAATGCCTGTGTTGGCTAAAGGTTTAAGTTGCATGAGGCCTGGTCCTTTAATTTTTATCAAGAAATTATGAATAGTGTATAAGGCTAACCGATTTTTGCATCAGCGTTAAATCATCAATTGTTTTAAAGTTGTCATAAAAATTTAAAAAGAACAGGTCAAAAATACAGGCATAAAAAAAGCAAATCTTAAGATTTGCTTTTAGATGGAAGTGAAGAAAATTTATTCTTCGTCATCGTAATCTTCTAAAGATGTATCGCTTTCCTCAGCAGAAACATCATAAATCAGGATGGCTTTACCATCGGTCTGGATCATGCCTTGTTCTTCCAGCGTTTTTAAGACACGGCCAACCATTTCACGCGAACAGCCTACAATACGGCCAATTTCCTGACGGGTAATGCGGATTTGACGCCCATTTGGTAAAATCATGGCTTCCGGTTGAGATGAAAGGTCAATCAGGCAACGTGCAATACGGCCAGAAACATCAATAAACGCCAGGTCAGTCACTTTACGTGTAGTATTTTTTAAGCGACGAACAAGCTGGGCAAATACGGCATAACTTAAATCAGGATATTGTTTGCTTAATTCATGAAAATTGTCATAGGTAATTTCGGCAATTTCACAAACGTCGCGTGTACGAACTTCTGCAGTACGTTGTGGATTGGCTTCAAAAAGACCCATTTCCCCAAAAAAGTCACCAGCATTTAAATACGCTACCACAATTTCACGTTCATCATCTTCGCGTAAAATAATGGATACTGAACCTTTTAAAATCAGATAAAGCGATTTTGATTCAGAGCCTGCATCTACAATTGCAGTGCGTTTTGGATATCGGTTTATATAAGCACGTTTTAATAATGCTTTTACTGACTCTGGTAGTTGACCTGGAGACAGTGCATCAGTGCTAAGTTGTGAAAAGTTTGAAGTCATGCTAACGGTTCCGAATATGGATAATTAATAGATCGCACAAGACCTAAAGTGAACTTGTCACACAGAAGAGCTGAAATTCCTTATCAACTCAATTTATGTTAGTGTACAGGTACATCGTAAATTTATAGTTTTTTTCAGGTAGTTGCAATGCAAACAAGCGTTCATTGGCTAGAGAATGTTGCTTTTGAAGCAAAATCGGAAAGTGGTCACCACATCGTGATGGATGGGGCAGAGGCTTATGGGGGTCAAAACCGTGGACCACGTCCTATGGAGTTGATATTAATGGGACTTGGTGGGTGTGCTTCCTTTGATATTGTGACGATTTTAAAGAAATCACGCCAAGATGTGAGCGATGTTGTATGTCAGCTCAAAGCCGAACGAGCAGATAGCATTCCGTCTGTATTTACCAAAATCCATTTACATTTTGTGGTAACAGGTAAAGCTGTCAAAGAAAAACAGGTTGCTAAAGCCGTCGAACTTTCAGCTGAAAAATACTGTTCTGCCAGCAAAATGCTATCCGATGGTGGCGTAGAAATTACCCATGATTTTGAAATTATTGAAGCTGAATAATAAATTTAAGATGGCAATTCATCTGGGGGGTTGCCATCTTTATTCATGCTAAAAACTTAGAACAAGCGTATGAAATATAATTGCCTTAACTTTTATCCAAGCCTTTTAAAATATTTGATAACTTTATTTTTAATTGCATTAAAATCCAATTTTCAAGTTTAGTTCAAATAATTTTAAGCCCATTCATCGGGTTGATCCATTTAAAAACCGTAAGCTGATTTTTGAACCTGTTCAAATGAGTTTCATATAATTGTAAAAAAATATGCATTTCATTAAGATTTGATACACAAGATAGCAGAATTACCTTGAAAAAAAGCACTTAAATACCCATATTAGAACCAAGATATATATTTTATATCGATTGTTTTAGTTATTGAAAATTAAAAATATTTTTTAAGAAATTTATTGAAAAATATCAAACCATTCCCATCTATTATCCAAGTACAAAATTTGTTGTGAGGAAAATAAGAATGCGTTTTGAAAAATTTACAAACCGCTTGCAGCAAGCTTTATCAGATGCTCAATCTTTGGCAATGGGTAAAGACAACACTTCTATTGAAGGTATTCATATTTTATCTGTATTACTGGAAGAGCCTGCCAATATCAGCTTGTTGCAGCAAGCGGGGGCTAATCTACGAAATCTTCAGACCAAGTTGCAGCAAGCATTAAATGATGCACCCACCATCGCGAATCCAACCGGCGGAATCAAATTTTAAACTTATGGGGGGGGGGGGATGTAATTTTATAGAAAG
>DKLL01000260.1 GCA_002455755.1 Acinetobacter sp. UBA6641 | reverse complement strand
CCTTGCCTCAATCATGATATGGCTTAATTGATGACACGCCCTAGATGTACTCAATCGGATGGAACCTTATAGGTAAAATTTGAAATCAGGCTCAGAACATGAGCCCGATTTCAGCTGAGATCATCATGTGAGTGGTTATTAGGGTCTTTCGAAGGAGCACGACGACGGCTTCGTTGCCAGGGCAAGGGACGCTCGAGTGCTTCAGGTACTTCACCACTGGTCGAGCGTAAACGTAAATGCAAGGCGGCTTGTGCCATTAAATTTGCAGATACGGGTGCGGTAATGAATGCCAGCAAGGTCAATAACAGTTCGGCAAAACCAAAACGTCCCTGAAAAGCGGAAAAAATCATGGCAGCAATCAGGAAGCTACCCAGACCCAAGGTACTGGATTTGGTCGGTGCATGCAGGCGCATAAATAAATCTGGCAGACGCACCATACCAATGCCGCCGACCAGCATGAAGAATGAGCCGATCAACAAAAATATCGAGACCAGGATTTCCATGATAAGTTGCATTGCGGTTGCTCCTAATCGACCACGTGGCCAGTGGTAAAGTAACGTGCCAAGGCTGCGGTAGATACGAATCCAAGCATGGCCACCAGCAGCGCGCCTTCAAATAAGGAAGTGCTTGTCCAGTAAATGCCCAGAATGACCACCAGACAGGTCGCATTCAGGAACAGGGTATCCAATGCTAAAAGCCGGTCTACGATGGATGGACCTACCACCATACGAATCAGGCAAAGAAACATGGAAATGGTGATTGCGACCATACACAAGCCGAGTGCATAAGGCAAAATAGTCATGAATCTTCTCCTAATTCCACATCAAAGATTTCGATCAGCGCTTTTTCATAACGATTTTTAATTTCGATAATATCGACTTCGGCATTCTCGGTACTCAAGGCATGCACCAGAATGTCGCCACGATCATCATCAATCCCTGCCGTCACTGTACCCGGTGTAGTGGTAATAATGAGGGCCAGTAAAACATTGACCTGTTCATGCTGGGTTTCCAAAGGCACACGGAACCATTTGGGATGTAACTTGCGGGTGGGTCCAAGAACCATTTTGGCCACTTTAATATTGCAAACAATAATGTCCCATAACACCACAAAGAATAATTTTAGCGCCAGAATCCAGTGAATATTGGGGGTATTGCCAATAAAGGGTTTGACTAAACGTGGAATGATAATGCCCAGCAATAAGGCCATCAGCAAGGTTGCTGGATCCAGACTATGCGCCAGCATGATCCAGCTTAAAGCCACAATCACAGAAACAAAGGGATGAGGCAGCCAGTTTTCCCAAAACGATGATGTTTTCATGCTTAAGGCTCCATAGGCTTGAGCTTGGCATCATCCGGCTGGGCGGATTGCTGTCCTTGCTGCTGATTGATCTGGCGTTGTTTATATTCTGAAATGTGTTTACCTTCTAAAGTCTCTTTAGAGATGATATACGGAATCAGATGTGCATTTGGATCGACCGTTTCACCGCCATATTTGGTTTCAGGCAAATATTCAGGATTATAGGGCTGTACGCTGATCACCTGATTCAAGTTATCTCTGTGTAAAATCGCGCCTTCATATAAAGCATTATTCTGGATCTGTTCAGCCGTTTTAAACATGTATTGCTGAATCGGATTTGCGCAAATCATATAAAGCACCAAACCTGACAACAGCAGATAAATGGTTTTGTCATTGCGTATCGGTGCATGATTGGGTATGGCTTGATATGCTTTAAATGCTTCGGTTTCCGGTTGGCTTTCAGGTTTGCTGGCACGCCAGAACAGAATGAAACCAACCCGGGTAAAGGCAATAATGCTGAGTAAGCTCACCAGCAGCAGCACACCAATAATCACCCCTTGATAAGGGGAGTGTGAAGTCGCCTGCAAGATAAAAACCTTGCCTAAAAAGCCACTAAAAGGGGGTAAACCCGCCATCATCAAGGCAATCAAAAAGAAGGTGAGGGATACCGCTTTTTGCTGTTTCATTTGCGGAGCGATGTTGAAATGATCTTTGAATGTACCGCGTTGAGAGGTAATCCAGCCACAAAGCAGATAAAATGCAGCGCCAATAAGGGTACTGTGCACCAGATAGTACAGTCCTGCCGCCCAGGCCAAAGTATTAAATAATGAAATGGCAATCAGCAGGGTTCCAATGGAGGACAAAATCATAAAGCCGACAAAACGGCGTAAACGCTCCGCGCCAATGGCTCCAATCACGCCATAAACTGAGGTGACCAAACCGATCGGAAGTAACCAGTTCGCCAGAATACCCTGACTTAAGCGGTCATCAAAGATCGTGCCATTAATTCTGAGAATGGCATAGATACCGACTTTGGTCATAATGGTGAAAATGGCAGCTACCGGAGTGGTGGCAACGGCATAGGTTTTCGGCAGCCAAAAACCGACCGGCAACATCGCGGCCTTGATGCCAAAAACCACAAATAATAGCAAGCCCCCTGCAACGGCCAATATATGCTGGTCCGGTTCTAACAGGGGGATTAAACGTGCGACATCGGCCATGTTTAAACTGCCGACACTGCCGTAGATCATGCCCAGACCAATCAGAAACAGCGCAGAGGCCAGCAGGTTGATGGTGACATAGTGAATGCCGAGCTGGAAACGGGCCTTGCCTTGTCCATGCAGAAGCAGGACATAAGAGGCCATCAACAGGATTTCAAAGAACACGAATAAATTAAATAAATCCCCGGTCAGGAATGCACCGCATAGGCCCATGAGTAGAAAATGGAACATGGCATGGAAATAACGTCCTTGCGTATCCCATGAGTGACTGGCAAACCATAAAATTGGGGTCGCCAAGGCATAGGTCAGCACCAGCATCAGTGCCGAAAGCTGATCCAGAACCAGTACAATACCGAATGGTGCCGCCCACTCACTGAGGTTGTAGCTCGTAATTTGCCCGTTGCTGGCCAACATTAAATACAGTACGGCAGTGCCTAACCCCAGGATTGACGAGACATAACTGATACCACGACGCCAAGGCTGCCGCCAATCGTGCGCTAATGAACCTTTGCCGGGATTACCCAAAAGCACCAGTAAAAATCCGGTAAATGCCGGAATTAAAATGCTGAATATTGGGGTGTGTTCAGTCCAGAACTGGATGATGGCATTCATTAAGGCTCATCCTCACGCGGGTCAATCGGGTTAATTTCTTCTTTTGAGTCAACGTGGTCGGTACCGCTTTCATAACGGCTGCGCAAAGCCAGCTGGACAATAAAAGCCGTGGTGGCAAAGCCAATCACAATGGCCGTCAAGACCAGAGCCTGAGGCAAAGGATCGGTCGCTTTTGTGGTTTCCGTGAGTACAGCGGGTGCATTGACCTGAATTCTTCCCATGGCAAACAGGAACAAATTGACTGCATAGCCAATCATGGCCAGCCCTAAAACCACAGGAAAAGTACGTGCACGCAAGATCAGGTAAATTCCCGTAGCAACCAGTAAGCCAATGGCAGAGGCGAGTAAAAATTCCAGACTAATCATTTTATTCCCCCTTCAATACTGGACCGGACATGCTGGAGTGGCGCGAGTCCCCCAGGACGGAAATCATCAACATGGTGGCCCCGACGACGGTGACATAGACCCCGACATCAAATAATGCCGCAGAGGCTAGATGGATATCACCCAACAGGGGCGGAGCGATATGCACATGGGCACTGGTCAGGAATGGACGACCCCAGAACCAGGCACCCAGCCCGGTCAGTCCTGCAATGGTGAGTCCTGAACCAATCCAGATTTCATATAAACGGCCTGATTTGGCTCTGAGCATCTGTTCTGCCTGGTCTTGTCCCAAGGCAATGTACTGGATCACCAGAGCCAAAGCGGTAATCAGGCCGGCAATAAAACCACCGCCGGGCAGGTTATGGCCACGCAGGAAGATATAGAGGCTGACTACCAGTGCCAGAGGCAAGACCCAGGATGCGGTAATGCGGAACATCAGCGGAGAAGGGTTAAAGCGGTAGGTCAATCCCTGAGTGATGGTGGTGCCGTGTGCGCGCATGCCATCCATCAGACACAATGCGCCAATAGCAGCGATGCCCAAAACGGTAATTTCCCCAAAGGTATCGAAACCACGGAAATCGACCAGAATCACGTTAACCACATTGGAACCGCCACCGAGTGGCAGTGACTGCTGCATGAAAAACCATGAAATCGAGTTATGGTCACGGGTCAGCATCAGCCAGCTAATCCAGCCGATGCCCAGACCACCGCCAATGGCAATCAGGGCATCGCGCCAACGCCGTGACACACTGGATTCATAAGGGGTGAGCTGTGGCAATAAGGACAGGCTCATCAGCAGCAATACCGTCGTGACCACATCGACCGTGATTTGGGTCAGCGCCAGATCAGGTGCAGATAAGGTCACGAATACCAGGGTAACGACAAGTCCGACCGCACCGCTAATCAGCACGGCCTTAATCCGTTCATGGTGAAACCACAGCATCATCCAGCAGGCTGAGAACAACAGCAGCCACAACACAATGGCAATCGCAGGGGCATGGACGAGTTCACGTGTGCCTGTAGTCAGGCCCTGGTTAATAAAAGGTATGCTCAGCAAAGCGCCACTAAAAAGCACAATCCACATCAGATAGCTTTGCAGTGAACCATTTTCAGTTTGTCGCTTGAATTTACGTGAATTCAGTAACAGGTGTTTTAAAAATAAATCAAACAGCACTCTGCCCTGAAATTTGCCCAGCAGGGGATCGAGGTCAATGTCACGAATGCGACCGCCTTTGGCCAAAGCAAAATAGAAAATGATCCCGCCGAATAGTGCAATCACACTCATCAGCAAAGGCAGGTTAAAGCCATGCCAGAGGGCCAAATGACTACCGGCAAAGTCAGGCATTTGCGTGCTGGCACGTGCAGTTGCATTGACAATATTTTCCACCAGCAGCGCAGGTAGCAGGCCAACCAGAATACATAAAACTGCCAGCAATATTGCGGGTAAGCGCATACCCAGTGGCGGTTCATGGGCTTGCCGGTTGGGTACTTCTGGACCAATCGGACCATCGAAAAATACGCCATGCACTAAACGTACCGAATAAGCTACGGCGAAAATCCCGGCCAGGGTTGCCAAAACGGCAGAAACAATGAGCACCGGACCAGAGAGGCTGGCCAAAAGTTCGGTAAAGAACATTTCCTTGGACAGGAAGCCATTGGTCAGGGGTACACCGGCCATCGAGGCAGCGGTAATCATGGTCAGGGTGGCAGTAAAAGGCAGCAATTGCCAGATACCGCTGAGCTTACGCAAATCCCGGGTTCCGGTTTCATGGTCAATGATCCCGGCCAGCATGAACAGGGCAGCCTTAAAAGTTGCATGGTTAATAATATGGAAAATGGCTGCCGCAACGGCCAAGGGTGATCCGATCCCCAACAAGCAGACAATCAGGCCTAAATGACTAATGGTGGAATACGCCAGCAAGCCCTTTAAGTCTTCCTTGAAAATGGCAAAGAAGGCAGCCATGCATAAGGTAAACAGGCCTACGAAAGTCACAATATTGTGATACAGCGCAGCACCAACAAAAATTGGCGTAAAGCGCGCCAGCAGGAAAATGCCGGCTTTGACCATGGTGGCGGAGTGCAAATAGGCAGAGACCGGAGTCGGTGCTGTCATGGCATTGGGTAACCAGAAATGAAATGGAAATTGTGCACTTTTGGTAAAGGCACCAGTTAAAATCAGCAATAAAGTTGGAACAAATAATGAATGATTCTGAATTTGATCCTTCATCGTCAGGATCTGGTCAATCTGATAGGTTCCGGTCATTTGTCCGAGCAGAATGAAACCGCCCAGCATGGCCAGACCACCCATACCGGTAATGGTGAGCGCCATACGTGAGCCACGTTGCGCAGCTTCGTAATTGCTCCAGTAACCCACCAGCAGGAACGAGGAAATACTGGTGAGTTCCCAAAAAATAAGGAGTAAAATTAAATTGTTAGAAAGCGAGATGCCGAGCATGGAGGCCATGAACAGCATCAGCAGAAGATACAGTTTGCTCAGGGAATTTCTAGGATTTAAATAATAATAGGCATAAATATAAATGAGGGTGCCGATACCGCTAATCAGCAGGCAAAATAACAGGCCCAAGGCATCCAGGCGAAAGCTTAAATCGATGCCTAACTGGGGTAACCAGGCCCAAGTTTGTAGAATTGTTCCGCCATTAAATACATCTTTAGCTTGCATCAGTAACAGGGCCAGACTACTCAGGCTGACCCCTATAGCGGCTAAGACTGTCACCCCGCGTGAAAATTTCAGCCACGAGACAAGGGTGGTGCCTAGTACTAACGGTAACAGGATAATAATCGGTAGCACACTCATATCCAAAGTCGTGAGTTAGGCAATAAATACCTAAACGTGAATCTTATCTTCCAACGATTACAGGATCGCAAAGAGCCATCCAAACTTCTCAATCTTGAAAGCCGGTTTGAGTAAAAAATTGAAAAACAAGCTGTGTTGCGCAACTTGAAAAAAGTCTGAGTAAAATCGGATTTTACTATAAAACTTTAAATAAACTTGATCTTATTACATGAGTAAAACAACATCAATTATTTTTGCGCACACAGGTGAATTTGTCGACATTTCATCAATGTTGTATCCACAAACCCTATTTATTATACGTCCTCCATACTTAAGCGGCGTAGCGTGTTTAGCCAGATGAAATGCTGTCACCGAATTTATGCAAGATACTGAATATTTTATAATACCCTTCAACCTTTTGTATCAGGAGATAGGATGAGAAGAAGAGGTATCATCCTGTTGTTGCATTAAGTGCAGTAATTCATTTTGTTGTTCTGGCGTTAAATGTTGCTGAATTTGCTGCAACAGGTGGTGTGGGGTCACGCTTTCTGATACAGGTTCAGTTAAGGCATCGGCCTCAATCACTTCTTCATTGAACACCAGGTTCTCATAAATCGTGTCAAACTTTTCCTGCAAAGGCTGTAACCGCATATCAAACAGCTGTTTGTTTTCCAGCTTTAAACATTGATATTCAGTTGCATGTTCCAGTAATTCAGTTCGGTTGCCGGTGGCAATAATTTGCAGACGCGGAAAAGCCTGATGCAGGCGCTGTAAAATCACTTGCGAGCTATTTTGATCGAGCTGGTGATCAATCGCATCAATCAGCAAAATACCGTCGCCTTCCAGACAGGGATATAAACTTTTGGGATTGAGCAGGCACAAACGCCGTACAATATCGCCGACCAAGGCAATCCAGTTTTTGACACTGTTGGACAGTTGCTGATAGAGCATGGTTTTTCCCGCATAACTTACCATCAGCTGCAATTTGGGCTGATACTGCACATAGATATCTTGAAAATTGGGAAGAACGGTGCTCAAGGCCTGTTTTAAAGCATCCAGACTCGGCGCGTTCATTTGCTTTTGGGCATTGACCAGTTGTTGCAGGAAATCATTGTCTCTATTTTTCTGGACGGATGGATTGGAAACCAGTTGTTGAAATAACTGTGCAATCTGGGCATTTTCAATATCGCTAATTTCACGAAACCACTCAAAAAAACGGCTAAAGGTGGTATAAGGAATGGTGGAAATTTCATAGGCATGTGAAGTCTGAAACACCACCGGATTATTTTTGCTCTGAATATTCATTTCATGGACAAAGCGTTCTGCCGGGTAATAGGCAATCAGTGGCAAGCCTTGCTGCTGATCGTGTTTCAGCGCGTTATGATAAAGCTCGACCAGATTGTCTAATTGCTGGGTTTCGGCCTTGCAAGTGCCAATGCCATGACTATTTAAAGTTTTATAAATTTGCCAGTCACATGTCGTCAGGCTCTTGTCGCCAGCTTCGCTAGATGCATTTAAAGTCCCGATATCGGGAGGAATATGAACCCGAATATCAATTTTGGACTGCAGGCGGGTAAACATGATGTCCTGATCCAGCATCACCACACCGGCAGCACGTAAGTCTTTATAACGTGCCGCAAACCAGGTCAGTGCCTGATAGGTAAATTTTAAAATGCCGGTCTTGCCGGAGCTTTGATCGCCCAGAATCAGGGTGATGGGCTTGTCATTAAAGTTCAGCTTGAGATCGGCAAAATGAAGCGCGTGTTTGAGTTGAATGGAGTCAATTTTCATAAAACACCTGCCTTGCATCCGAAGCGAAAATTATTCTCCCACAGCTTTACGCAGCGATACCGGCATCTGCTTTTTCAGCTGTTGTACCAGATCGTAAATGTGGTGAATATTTAAACTCACTTTAGCACGTGTACAGGCCACGTAAAGCAATCTTAACTCTTCGTCACTAATTTTATGGTCTTTTTCATTGACCTTAAATTGATAGTCATCTTCGATATGCACACGATCCCATTCCAGTCCTTTGGCTTTATGTGCGGTCGAGATAATGTAGTCAGCCTGTTCAATCGGGGTGATTTTGGCCAAGGCTCTTTTGAGGGGATCGGTTCCGTGATCATCCACCAGTTTCACCAAGGGTTTGATGTCATTGCCATCATTGGTTTCACAGTATTCATGTACATCGTGCCATGAATTAAACCAGGCCAGTTCCGGCACATCGGTCACCCGGCGACCCTGTTTCAGCATGCTGGCGGCATCGACAAAACGGTTCAGTTTGACATGNNACCACTTTGGAATTCAGCTGCGGATTACCGAGCAAGGGCACGGTTTCATTTAAGGCGCCCAGAATGGCATTGGCATTCAAGGCAATTTCTTCGCCAAAACGGAATGAGGTGGTCAGGCGCGATTCAGGCAGAGGCAGCTGCTGCATGGCATTCACCGCACCACGCCAGGCATAAATCTGTTGATGGGCATCGCCGACATAAATCACCTGGGTATTTCGCTGGCGAAGTAAAATCCCCAGCATCAGCGGGTCGGCATCTTGTGCTTCATCAAACAACACATAATCTGTGGGGATATTCGGTTCAGACAATGCCCAAAGTTTCAGATAAATATCGTGACCAATACCGGCCTGATGATGGGGATCAATCGACTCCAGCCGGCGCCGTTCAATGGCTGGATAAAGATGTTTCTGCAACTCTTCAATATCGTCCGGATGCAACCAGCTCGGCGCTTGCAGATGACGCGGTGCTGGATATTGCGAACTGGTTGAACAGAAATAACTGACTGCATTGGCCACCAGACTGGCAAGACGTGACGGCATCATCACATATTTCTCATAACGTCCGCCCATCATCCGGCCAAGGGTAACCGGTTGCAGTCGATATTCCTTGGCAATAAAACTCGGACTTAAACGCGGCAAGCGAAGTTTGTCAGTCACGCCACGGGGCGCACTGCGAAAAGCCAGCGAGTGAAAAGTGCGACAGTCGACATTGCGATGGAATTTACTTTGCGCCTCGCTAGCAATGGCNNTCCGCCCATCATCCGGCGCAGGGTAACCGGTTGCAGCCGGTATTCCTTGGCGATAAAACTCGGACTTAAACGCGGCAAGCGAAGTTTATCGGTGATGCCACGCGCCACACTGCGAAAAGCCAGCGAGTGGAAGGTTCGGCAGTCGACATTACGATGAAACTTGCTTTGCGCCTCGCTAGCAATGGCCTTGTTAAATGCCAGATACATGCCACGCCGTTCTGGCATGGCATCGCTGATCATTTGCAGGGTGGTGGTTTTACCTGTGCCGGCATAGGCAATCACTTTAAAGGATTTGCCTAAACGCGCATTATCTATGGCAAGCGCTTGCTCATAGGTGGGATTGGGTTTTTTAGACACTGACACAGTAAAAATACTAACTTAATGCTGACGACTGGCTTTTTCAACCAAGCCAGATAAGCCTTGGCGACGAGCCAGCTCGTTTAAAACCAGTTGTGGGTCAAGGTCGAAATAACCCAGCATCACAATAGTGTGGAACCACAAATCGGCAACTTCATAGATCAGGTCATTTTTATTGTCTGCATTGGCTTCAGACTTAAAATCTTTGGCTGCGATGATGGTTTCAACGCTTTCTTCACCAATTTTTTCCAGAATTTTGTTCAAGCCTTTGTGATACAGCTTGGCGACATAGGATGAATCCGGATCACCCAATTTACGTTCCGCCATCATTTGCCCCAAATAGTCCAGAACTTCCACCTGTTCAGACTGGGCAGTNNGTTCAATCTGCAATACAATCACATCGGCATCACAGTCCAGACGGATTTCATGCACGGTCTGGAAATGTCCGGATTCTTCACCCTTGTGCCACAACTTGTTGCGTGAACGGGAGAAATATACCGCCTGATTTTTCTCGGCAGTGAGTGCCAAAGCTTCACGGTTCATCCAGGCCACCATCAATACACGACCGCTTTGATGATGCTGGGCAATGGCAGGGATCAGACCTTGTTCGTTAAATTTTACTTCATCGAGCCATTGCGCGTTGTTCATGAGAATTTCACCAAAAATATATTCAAAATGGAAAACAGCGAATAAAAATCGCAGCTGTATAGTGTACGTGATTAGCGGCTGTTTGAGAAAAAAATATACATAGCATCATTTTGATTGCTGACTCAAAAGGTTCATGTGCTTTATTCACCAAGAATTTTATAATATTCAAGTTTTTGCAAAATAAACTCCTTTGCTCCTCCAGCGCCAAGTAAAGCTTCATCCTATAGGTTTCCCTGAATATGATTTTATAAATCCTGCATCAACTGCGGGAAATTCTGTTTCTCCACCATTTCCAGGAATTCATCACCCAAACGCTGGCTTTCTGCCACAGACTGATTCCACATCTGAATCCGCTGTTTCTGGTCCAGCCCTTTTAAGGTGAAATCTTTACGATCCGGCAAGCGACCGAGCGGTAAGGAGTGCAGATATTCGGCAGAAGGCGAAAGCAATAAGGTTCGTGCCTGATTTTCCGGACTGGCCTTGCGCTTTTTCAGCATCTTGTCGAACCAGCCCGGGGTGATGCTGTCGCTAAAATGCGGATACAGCACAATGCCCTGACTCTGAAATGGCAGGTCAAGGTGATAGTCAATTAAACCACCATCGCGGTAACTGCCTTTTGGGGCATCGGGGATATCGCGAATTGCCGCCATCACACCAGGAATAGATGCAGAAGCCATCAGCCAGGAGATGACGTTATTAAGATTCAAGGACTGATAATGCGTAGTAAATTCATCATGGACTTTAAATTGGGTGCCCATCTCCGGCTGGCTGATCACCCGTTGCATAAACAGGCGGTTGTGCTTGCGTGCCAAAGCATTGCTGCCGATAATTCCGGCCACTGATGCCAGTAAAGGCAGGGATTTGTCGCTTTGGAAAATATGCTGGGCTTTGATCGAGATGATGGCCAGATGGTAGTCGGGATGCTCAACCAGTTGCTGTTCTTTACCTTGAACCAGATCGATCAGCATGTCACGGCATATATTACCGACTTCCTGACGGGTCATTTTTTTATGGAAATACAGGTTGGTATAAAGCTCTGCAAGACGCTCAGTCCCGTGTTTCGCGCCCCAGGCAGCAATACTGGCAAAACGCCAGCTGCCAATCGATGAGCCGATCAGGGTTCTGCGCTGCGGCACTTGCGCAAGGAAATTGCCAAAAATGGCTTGATCGAGGCCTTGAATGCCTATGCCTTTGGGGCCACCTGCTGCACCGGGTACAATATCGACAAAATTTGCCTGCAAACCTTCTTTTTCAATCAGTTGGCGTGCCAATTTGCCAGCGCGGATACTTAATGAAGCAGGGCGTTTCTGCAGGATTTGAGTCATGGCTTCTCATTAAAATATACAAATGTCTTATTATTTTAAGCGAAAGCGAATTGATCCCAATGGCGAGAAGTGTCCAAAGGTGACTTTGGAGTCATATAGGCAATAAAAAAGCCTGAAGGACTCAGGCTTTTTTGAGGCTTAGAAACCGCGGTATTGAACGCCAATAGAAGCCAATCCATAACGTTTGTCTAAACGGGAAGCAGTGACCCCATTATATAAGAAGGGTACATAGCCAATTAAGTTATTTTGGAAAATCTGGCCTTGCAGGTAAGCTGTCAATTTAGGGGTAAAATCATAACTGAACTTGGCCCCAATGGTATGATTGTCTTTAATCGCCTGATTGCCAAAATTAGCAACACGGTCATCGATATTGTCGCGCCACAAGCGTTGGTAATGGTAGGCGAGCTGGCTTTCAAATTGTTTATAGCGCCAGTTCCATGACCCGCCTAAGCCTGCATAATAAGCATCATAGTTAAGGTCCTTTTGGACATCCAGGTCAAATCGGCCCGCATAATTTCCAACATCAATATCACGTACAATGAGGCCATCAATCAGACAGCGACCAATCGGTGTTCCGGTTAACTGATTATTCGAGTTAATATTGATATTGGCTTTACAGTCCCGCCCATTTCCGGTCAAATGAACCATCAAATCCAATTCATCTACTTTAACTTTGCTATATCCTAAAGAACCAAATAAATTCACTTGATTCATAAAGTCAATTTTATGGCTAAAAATAGTGTCTAGCTGAATTTGGGTGTCACGCGGATTAGAAACCACCACCTCATTAATGGTACGGCCATTCACACTGGTAGGGGAGGTTTTCGCTAATTCATCAGCTTGATTGCCCCAGAAAGACAGTTTAAAGGCAAGATTGGATCGATCAGTCGAAAGACTTTCCGGGAAGTAAGTAATCCCTAAGGCTCCAGAATTTAACTTATTGGTATCTTTTCCAAACTCAATTTCTCGACGCCAATAGTCAGCATTGATAGACCATTCAGGATGAAATTGATACTGGGCATTGATATGGGCACCTATATAATCTCCAGAATCTCCTTGAACACCTTCGCTTTCTCGTAAGTCTAAAAAGTCGACAGTATCATTAACTAAATCTAGGCTTAGATTGGTAGTAAGCTTATTTTTAGCGGGCGTGGCTTGTAAAAACAAATCATCGGGTGCGGCATAGGTATTAGAAATAATAAATGCTACAGAAATAAAAAGTAATGATTGATTTTTCAACTTTAATTACCAAATAGAAAGTGAGAGAAAAGCCAGTGATGAATCACTGGCTTTTTTTATTTTTGATTATTGAATCGTAAAGTAGCCTGTAGTGGTAACACCGCTGAAGGCAGTTGCAGGTTTATTTGGAATAGCAAATGAACCCAGGTTTAAACCTAAAGCTGCAGAGATTGGATAAACAGTCGGAGCAACAAAAACAGATACATCAGCATTAACGAAGTTGCTTGAAGTAATCAAATTCTTGTAGTTGGTATAAGGTTGACGTAAGACTGTGAATTTATTTGCTAGATCTGACAGAGAAATTGAATCACCGGTAAACTCGGTATTCTGCGCAACTTCGAATGAACCTTTCGGTGCATTTGCCAAAGTTGTTTCAATTTCAATTACAGCGCCAGCTGGAATGATAATTTTGCTGGTGGCAATATTATTATCAAATGAAACGTTTACCTTGCTAATATACGCGGTCAGGGTTTCAGGCTGGCCATTTTGACCAATTGCAGCAGTCGCCTGGAAGCCTAATTTAATAGAATCTGTATCTGTAGTTGCTTTATTTAAAATAAACTTCACTTGAGCCAGAGAATCAATTGCGTTCTTATCCACGGATAGACGTGCATCATTTTGAGAATTAATAATTTCTTGAATATTTTTATTTGCAACGTTCAGTCCACTATAGCTAGCAGATGCAATTTCATCCTGAATGTCAGCAATAACACCAGGGTTGTTAGTTAAATAATCTTCTAACTTGGTATTTCCTGTTGAAGTCAAAGCTGTGTTGATAATATCCGTTACAGCTTCTGCTTTTGCCTGATTCTCTTGTAATGCTGTTTTAACTTCATCAGAAGCAGATTGTGCAGCAGTATTGAATATCAGTGTTACAGCAGTGGTATTTACCCCAAAATTAGTAAGAAGAGGTGTCGTAGCTGCTGCTGTTTGAATGGCTTTAACGGCTTGGGCCATAGTCAAACCGGAATCTTCAAGTTGAGTTAAAATTTGTTGTAATACAAACACTGCTGCCTGTTGATTATTAGATCCCTCAGCAATTGGATCAAATGTAGTGACATCTTCATTCAGACTAAAACCTAGCTTACTAAGTACATCCTGAAATTCAGCTGCAGGAAGTTCAGCTTGTAAAGTCGTTAAAGGCGTTGCAACTATTTCATTAGTCGATGAAGCTTGATAGTTAATAGGTTTAACTTTTAACTCTCCAGCAAATGGAAGTTTGGTCACTGTATCAACACCACCAGTAATGATAAAACCGGTTTCTTGACAGTTTATAGTCGTTTTAAAAGAAAATTTGCCGTTTTCATCTGTTTTTAGATCTGGATAAGCCTCTTGACAAGCCGAGTTGGTAAAGTCAACATCTGCACCAGCTAAATAAAAATCCACAGCTGTACCAGAAATAGTTTTAGGGTTAAAAGGCGCTTCAGAGCCTCCGTCACCTCCACCCCCACCACAAGCAGTTAATAGAATTGCAGAAGCTAAGGTCGACCATTTTAACGCATGATTTTTCATTGTATATTCCCTGGTTTTTTGTAACGGTTTTTTTAAAGTTATTTGATAGTGTATTTTTTAACTTATTTTTTAAGAAAAGTCTTTTAGACTAAATTTTAGTCATAGCTAAATCATCTTTATTTTTATTTTTATTGAAATTTATTATAATTTTTTATTATATTTTTCATAATCTTATATTTTTTTTGATGTATTTTGTGTTTTTTTGTTATTTAAAATAAATCTAAAAAATAAATCCTTTATTGTTAATAAATATAATAACTTTTAAATTTTTTATTTGATTTTTATTGATTTACATTTAGTTCTGCCCGCAATGATTATATTTCAATCAATGAGATATATTTTTCATAAATTCCTGAAAAATATAAATGCATAAATAATAGGATGAAATTTTTGGGCTTTGTGCTTATAAGTAAATTCTCAACCTGTCTTTTAAGATTAGACGAGTATAAAGGATCAGATACATTTTCATGGCCTGGCTGCTTTTCACTCCTATATCTGCAACCTATCAGGAGATAATAACGCTCTCAGAAATTCCTTCTGGTTCAGATATTTTTTAACAGCTTGCTGCAAATCTCTAAAAGTCTTTAATAACACAAAATAAATTCGTGTAAATTATGTAAAGTTTAAGACATGGCAGTAATTAAAGAGGTGAGTTTAGAGATGAATTTAACTCATCATTCCAAGCACTATTTTATCCAGTGATAGCTTATGCATAACTATAATCAGAGTCTTACTTAAAAATACGCCAGATCGCCAGCAAGCTTGCCAGCATGATCAGGATAATGGAAACGTACCAAGGTGCAATAATCGCAATTGATAACAAAATTGCCATAAGGCTACCAAAAATCCAGCTGCGTTTTTGCTGATGTTCCATTTGCAAACGCATGCTTTGCAATTCATTTAACTGTTTTGAATGCCAGGCTGACTGATTTTTTAGACCATTTAAACTGTCGATCATCAGGCTAGGCAAGTCCTGTGCCCCGAGCAGAAGATCAGGAATTTTTTGTCCCAATTCCTTCAGGTTCTTCTGCGGATTCATTTGCGCTTTAATCCAGTCACTGAGGATCGGTTTCGCCAGTTTCCAGATGTCCAGTTCAGGATAAAGATCAGTTCCCAAACCTTCGACATGCACTAAGGTTTTCAGCAAGAGCATCAGTTGTGGCGGAATTTCCAGATGGAAACGACGGGCGATATCCATGACCTGAATCAGGATGCCGGCAAAGTCCAGCTCATGCATCGGTTTCGATACCATAGGCCCTACAGTGCGACGCATTTCACGTGCCAAGGCATCCTGGTCAGTCCCGGGCGGAATCCAGCCAGCTTGATGCACCACCAGAATCAGCTGCATGAAATCGCTGTTCATCACCGCCAGTAACATGCGTGCCACGGTCATTTGATCATGCTTGGACAGCTCACCCATAATTGCGCAATCCAGTGCAATAAAGCGTGGATTGGCAGGATTTATGGTTTCGACAAATACATTTCCTGGATGCATGTCGGCATGGAAGAAGTTGTCGCGGAACACCTGGGTAAAAAAGATGGTTAAACCTTTCTCGGCCAAGTCCGCACGATTCATGCCCATCTTGTCAAAAGTAGCCGTGTCGGAAATGGGAACACCGGTAATGCGCTCAGCCACCATCACATCTTTGCTGTCCATATATACTTCAGGTACATACATCATGCTTGAACCGGTGAAGTAATGGCGCATACGACGGGTGTTGTCGGCTTCTAAAGTCAAATCCAGTTCATTCAGAATAATTTGACGATAGTCCTGAATGATTTCCGACAAATGCAGGGCACGTGCTGCTTCCAGGCGTTTTTCCAACGCTGCACCGAGCCAATCCAGAATTTCAAAATCTTGTAAAATTTGCTGACGAATGTCGGGACGGGTGACTTTTACCACCACTTCACGACCATCATGTAGCGCCGCGGTGTGCACTTGAGCAATGGACGCTGCGGCAAGCGGTTGTTCATCAAAACGGGCAAACAAGGTATTTACATCGGCCTTGAGCGATTCTTGAATGCGGGTTTTGGCAACGCTATTGTCAAACGGTTTGACCCGGTCTTGTAAAAGCACCAATTGCTGTAAAACTTCCGGTGGGATCAAGTCACGGCGGGTTGAAAGCAATTGCCCAAGTTTAATCGCCAGAGGTCCCATTTCTTCCAAAGCTTCTTTCAGCTTCAGTGGATTTTTACGTTCGCGGCTAGACCATGCCGCAGGGTGCATGCGAATCAGGCTTAAAACATGACGGGCTTTTTCTGGTAATTCTTCCGCAGGAAACAACGTGTCGAGTCTATAGTGCGCGGCAATGCGCCAAAGTTCGAGTAAACGTGAAACATGCGGAATCATATATGTAATTACCTAATCTTGAGGTGAAGCCGGAGGTATGTCTAAAGCATCAATCTGCGCCTGAAGCTGCTGAATTTTGGCTTCGGCACGATCTAAATTTTGATTGAAAATTCGGGTATCCTGCTGCAAATCATCCATTTGCCAGCGTGGAGCAAATAAGCCGGTATCTTCTTTTAACGCATCTTCAGCAAAGAATAAATAACTTTCTAAAGAACGTTTTAAATATTTCGGTGCCAGCTGGATTTTACCTAGTTCATGGGCTAGGGCAGGACCAATCCATGGACTTAAATGTGCAGCTAAATCGGGTTCGGCCTGTTGCATGATGCGTTGAATATCCTGCAACAGGTGATAATCACCTTGCAATGGGATATTACCGACATCTTCAGCCAATAGCAGTTTGATCAGCTCAACCACATTTTTGACATGCAAGGTCGCCGTTGCTTCAGTCATGCTTGACTGCTGCTCGAATGGGCGTTGTTCAAAGATGGATGCGCTTTCAGTGTGTCCTGTTGGCGTCGGCTCCAGGCGAACCTTGCCATCGTCAAAAAACACATCGACAGAGAGCTGTGGCGAGTCAATCACCACACGCAACATTTTGCCTTTCAATTCATTGAGCTGAATGCGGTTAATAGCATCCAGATCAATGATATGATGAATTAATCGTTCAACTGCACCGAGTGCCAGAATCGACCA
>DKLL01000236.1 GCA_002455755.1 Acinetobacter sp. UBA6641 | reverse complement strand
GACCTGGACGCCTCGCTCCGCTGCTCTAATGATGGAACTGAGCGCCAGCGCCCCGATTTTATCGTTGTCCCAAATGTAGTATTGTAAATCTAAAGTTTTTTCAGCTTTATCAATTAAATGGATACGTGCCGCCAAAGCTTCAAGCGGGTCGTATAAAACATGATAGCCAGTAAGATTCGGATTTTGCTCCCTTAAAGGCAAAATGATTTTGGCCAGTGAGCTGTGTTCAGTTTTGGTATCAAATGAATATTCAATCGGCAGGGGAATCTGTTTGGGAAGGGTCGAGCATGCAGGAATTCCCAAAATCAAGCTACAACTNNGCCATAGATTGTAAACAATACCAAAAATTGGTTTGAGTATAATTGTGAGCTATGAAAAGATAAATATCAGAATAGATGAATGATGTAATATCGTCGCAATCATTAGAGAAGGTAGTATGTGGGATTCGCACTTAGTTGCTTTTTATTTTTATATCAGTTTCGCTGTAATCGCGTTGTGGGGGATAGCGCAGGCCTGGTTAAGCCAGATGCGAACAGAAACCATTCATCCTTTTAAAGCTTTTGTCCACTTATTGGCTTTTTATTTATCTTATTTACTTATCCCATTATTTTTCTTTAGCCTGTTTGCCGGCTGGAGCGGTTATTACTCTATTCACCAAGCCATATTTATTTTCTTGCTGAGCTGTGTGCTGATTTATGCCCGCTTTATCGAGCCCCAGCATGTTATGGTTAAAACCCTGCAATACCAGCTTAATCCGGAACAAAACCTGCAGCGTCCGGTCAAACTGGCCTTGATTGCCGATTTACACATCGGCCTGTTTTCCGGGCATGAACGCCAGCTGAAAATTATTGTCGATAAAATTAATCAGCAAAATCCTGATCTGGTGGTGGTTGCAGGGGACTGGACCTATGAACCTGAAAATAAACTGGCAGATGAACTGGCCATTTTACAAAACATCAATGCGCCAGTTTATTCGGTGAATGGTAACCATGATGAACAGTATCCCGGACCACCGATTCTAAACTTGTTGCGGCATGCGTTAAAAGTCAATAACGTGATTGATATTGAGGGGCAGATTGTTGAATTCGATGAATTCAGGTTGCTGGGCGTGGGCGATTTATGGGCCGGAAAAACCGATATGCGTTATATGCCGAATTTGCCGCAAGACAAACCCTGGGTAATTTTATCGCATAACCCCGATACTGTAGATATGGTGCCGCAATTACCGACACGCCCTCTTATGCTGTCGGGACATACCCATGGCGGGCAGGTGGAACTGCCTTGGCTGACCAACTACATCATGAAAAAAGTCTCCATCCTTGGTCATAAAAAAGGTTTGTACCGGCATGAAAATGCCGATGTCTTTGTAACTGTAGGCACAGGAATGGTCGGTGTTCCATTTCGTTTTCGCGTACCGCCGACCATCGATATTATTGAGCTGATTTAAAGGATTTTAAATAGTGATTATTCAGTTGTCCTGTAGTCGACATGCGCTAAAATTATAGTGATGAATAACACAAGAATGAGGAGCAGCAGATGTCTTTTTCGCAGGAAGTGGGACAGTTTTTTGATTTAACTGCTGTGCAAGGGTCACAGCTGGAAATGGGTCTGATTGCTTTAGAACATGCTTTTCTGCAAGCCGAAAGTGATGTGGTTAATAGTCCGGAATTTGCCGGCAGGTTTTATCAGAAGTTTCAGCAATTGCTGGCAGAGGTTGGCTTTGACGAACATCATGTAGAAGCTTTGCTGGATCATTTGTATGGTACGGAAAGATACCGGCAACTGGTCAGTTACATTATTTCGAGTTATTACAATGCTGGTGGTGAGCGAAGCAAATTTGAAGAAATCTATCAACAAATTTTAAGCGATGAGCAAGTTTAAACTGCAAAAAAACCAGCGTGGATAACGCTGGCTTTTTTATGCGGCGATGAAATTAAACCTGGTTGTTTACATCATCATTTTTGGTTTCACGGATGGCCAGGAAGGCAAGCAGTGAAAGGATAGAAGCAGCAGTTAAGTAATAACCTACAGCATATAAACCATAAGTGGTCGCAAGCTTGGTTGCAATAAGGGGTGCAAAAGAGGCACCAAAAATACCTGCAAGGTTAAAGGTTAATGCTGAACCGGTATAACGAACTGAAGTCGGGAAGATTTCAGAAAGTACTGTACCGATAGGACCATAAGTCAATCCCATGATTGCTAAACCAATGCACAGGAATAAGAACACGACAAGCGTGCTGCCTGATTCCAGCATGTCGGCAAAAAACAGACCGAAAATGGCAGATACAATACACACCGCAATAGAAGTGGTTTTACGACCAAACTTTTCTGCAAACACTGCAGAAAGTGGAATGAATGCAGCAAAACATAAGGTAGCCACCAGTTGTAACTGCAAGAACTGTTCGCGGCTATAACCGAGCTGTTTGGTGCCCCATTGCAAGGCAAATACTGTAGTCAGGTAGAACACCACAAAAGTACAGATTGCCGCAATCGTGCCTAAAATCAGCATACGCCAATGTTTAGTGGTCACTTCTTTAAATGGGATATTAACTTCTTTTTGCTTGTCCAATACTTTTTGGAACGCTGGTGTTTCATGAAGTTTTAAACGGATCCATAAACCCACAATCACCAGTAAAGCACTTGAGATAAACGGAATACGCCAGCCCCATTGCATAAAGTCTGCTTCAGACATGAATGCACCCAGGGTCAGGAACGAACCTGTAGCCAGGATAAAGCCGATTGGTGCGCCAAGTTGAGGGAACATACCGTACCAGGCACGTTTGCCTTCAGGAGCATTTTCCGTTGCGAGCAGAACCGCACCAGACCATTCACCGCCTAAACCCAAGCCTTGACCCAAACGGCAGAGCGCAAGCAATAAGGGGGCTGCAATACCGATATGAGCGTATGTAGGTAATAAACCGATACATACGGTTGAAAGACCCATGGTGAGTAATGCTGCGACCAATGTGGCTTTACGGCCAATCCGGTCACCCAGATGCCCAAACAGTGCCGCGCCAATCGGGCGGGCAATAAAGGCAATCGCAAAAGTTGCCAGCGATTGAATGGTTGCGGTCATTGGGTCGGTACTGGTCGGGAAGAACAAGTACGGAAAAATGATGACTGCCGCAGTGGCATAAATATAAAAATCGAAGAATTCGATTGTGGTACCAACAAGACTCGCCGTGAGTACGCGGAATTTTGAATTTGTAGCTACTTCTGTCGTAGCAGCAATAAAATCTGATGACGCCATGGATGACCTTACACTTACTAAAAATAAAAAAGCTTAATTTTAAAAGCGTAATCTTTTTAAAAAAGGCGTAATTTCTTAAAAAAACAACGAACAACCTTCTCTACTCAACTCGCTCAGGGTCACTGAAATGAAGAATGAGAGGATTAAATCACGTAAAGATAGATAGACAGAAAATGTGATCCTGCACCGATCAATACAAAAATGTGCCAGATAGCGTGGGTATATCTTACTCTTTTTAAGGCATAAAACAATGTACCAATGGTGTAAGAAAGCCCGCCAATTATCAAATAGGTTAAAGCTGGAGCACTTAAAAAGCGTTGCATATCATCCATAACCAGTAAAGCCAGCCATCCCATGACCAAATAGGCGATCAGAGAAATTTTCTGAAAGCGATGAATGAAAACTAACTTGAATAATGTACCAATAAGTGCAATCAGCCAAAGTGCAATCAATAAATACTGTGCTTTGGCCGTAGGTAGGGCGATGGACAGGAACGGGGTATAGGTTCCTGCAATCAGATAATAAATGGCAGTATGGTCGAGTTTTTTGTACCAGCCGCGACGTTGTGGCGATTCGGCGTAATGATACAGACTGGATGCGGAAAATAGTAAAATCATACTCAGCGCATAAACACACAGTCCAATGAATTGCCCGAGTGGTAAGTCACTGCCTTTGATCAGCATAAAAATACTGGCAATAAGCGCGAGTAGTGCGCCAAGTGCATGACTGATCGCATTTATTTTTTCTTCATGGGGATCATAAGTCTGCATTTGAGGAGTTGTCATTATTGATTTTCTATAATTAAAAAATACATTTGTATAGTAATGCAGTTTTACCTTTAAAGTAAGAAGTTTTAAACTGAGGACTTAATTTATTCGAGTGATGTGTATGTCTCAACCGGCTTCTCCTTTTATTCAGGAACAAAAATTCTTAGATGCCTTTCAGCAAGCCATTGAAACACATAGTTTTGATCGAATGATTATTAGCCAGTATAAAGGTGAGCTTGAGCAATTGGAGAAAATGACCTTACGAGTCATTTCACTGCAAAATCAGCAAGTGCTCAGTTGCCTGTATCGTTACAAGACCCAGGATGTCACTAAGAATTACCCTTTAACTGAAGCAGTGTCATTGGTGCAATCCCTGTTGGCGCAATCGAAGCAGGCCAATCTGTTTACCGCGAGCGAAGAATTGCAACTGAAAAAAAACAAGAAGAAAGCCATGCTGAGCAGCAGTAAAAAGGCGAGTACGACAGTGAATCAGGCAGAGACTCAGCAAGGCCATGACCGTGCCAAGCATCGCTATGTCGATCAGGACAGCTACTTTTTACAACCGCTTGGAATTACCGATCATAATGCGCAGATTATTCCGAACATGGCACGCAAGTGGAAACAGATTAATAAATTTGTGGAAATTTTTTCCGGCGCTCTGGAACAGATGAGTCAACGTGATCATGCATTACGTGTAGTCGATTTTGGTTCAGGCAAAGGCTATTTGACCTTTGCCTTATATGACTATCTGGCCAAACAGGGTCAGGCTCCTTTTGTCACAGGTGTAGAACTTAATCCGAAAATGGTGGAGT